>JAFGDR010000051.1 GCA_016932035.1 Candidatus Cloacimonadota bacterium | reverse complement strand
TATCCAGACAATGAAGCACTTGTCTATCCTGATCTAAATATTCGGCTTACATATAAGCAGTTTAATGAAGAAGTCGATAGAATCGCCAAAGCTCTTTTAGCTCTGGGTATTACAAAAGGTGATCATGTGTCGATTTGGTCAACGAATGTTCCAGAATGGCCAATTTTGATGTTTGCGCTTGCAAAAGTTGGTGCTGTCCTTATTACCGTAAATACGAATTATAAATCTCATGAACTTGAATATTTACTAAAACAATCAGATTCAAAAGCTATATTCTTGATAGACAAATTTAAAACAAGTGAGTATTTTAACTGGTTAATAAAAGTGTTAGATGACGCAAAATGGCTGGGTGGAGGAAAGCTGGAATCGAAGAAACTGCCAATGCTGAAAAATGTCATTATATTCGATAAAGAAACAAGTGATCATGCTTTAAGTTATAAAGATTTTCGAGAATTGGGGAAAGACATTTCTGATAATGAGTTAGATGACATCCAAAAAACACTCAGTGAAGATGAAGTCATTAATATGCAATATACTTCTGGCACAACCGGATTTCCAAAGGGGGTTATGCTCACACATCATAATATTGCCAATAATGCCTATCTTATTGGCGAACAGATGAAACTTACAGAGAAAGATCGTATGTGCATTCCGGTACCGTTTTTCCATTGTTTTGGATGTGTATTGGGTATTCTTGCTGCAGTAACACATGCAACAACAATGTTGCCACTCGTTACCTTTAATGCTGATGACGTTCTTAAACTGGTAAGCAGTGAAAAATGCACTGTTCTGCACGGTGTGCCGACAATGTTTATCGCAGAGCTTGGTGTTGAAAATAGAGATAGCTATGATACAAGATCACTTCGAACAGGTATTATGGCTGGTTCACCATGCCCTGTTGAGGTTATGAATCAAGTTATAAAAGATATGCATTGTTCGCAGATCACAATTGCTTATGGCCTAACAGAAAACTCTCCTGTAATTACGATGACATCCGTTGATGATGACGTTGTGCATCGTACAACGACCGTGGGTAGGGTATTACCTCCTATGGAAATGAAAATTGTGAGTCTTGAAACCGGTTTGGAATGCAAACCAGGCGAACAGGGAGAGGTTGTGATGGCTGGTGAGTGTGTAATGAAGGGTTATTACAAGATGGAAAAAGAGAATAAAATTGCAATAAGAAATGGTTGGCTTCATTCTGGTGATCTCGGTGTTATGGATGAAGATGGCTATCTTAAAATTACTGGTCGTATCAAAGATATGATAATTCGAGGTGGAGAGAATGTGTATCCTCGTGAGATCGAAGAATTCCTCTATACACATCCGAAGATCAGCAATGTGCAGGTCATTGGAGTACCAGATCAGAAATATGGCGAACAGGTTTTAGCAGCAATAAAACTGAAAGATGGTGTAAGTGCGACAGAGGAAGAGATCAAAGATTTCTGTATGCAAAATATTGCACGGCATAAGCAACCCTACTACGTTGTATTTGTTAATGGATATCCGATGACAGCTTCAGGAAAAATCCAAAAATTCAAGCTTCGCGAGGAAATGGTAACAAAATTAAAGCTGTAAAACTAAAATAGTAATTATATCGAATATATTCATAAATATTGTTTAGTTTTTTATCTGACATTATTAATGCAGTACAATATTTCCTTTTGACATAGATTTACGATATCATGATTTGATAAGATATCTTAAAAATAAATTATATCCAGATGCTAAAGATAATATAAGGTTTTTTTAAGTATTATATGCTAGAATTGTTTCCTATATAATTTATCAGAATTATATAGATTATTATTTACATTTTCTTGACACATTTCTTTCATCCACTTTTTCGCAAAAAAAAAATTATGGAGTAAAAATGGCGATTAAAAGATTGTCAAAGTTGATTGAATTAGCACAGAAAATTCCAAAGAAAAAAGTTGTGGTTGCTTATGCCCAGGATGAAACTACGATCCTTGCAACCAAACGCGCGATAGATTTAAATTTTGCGGATTTTACCCTTATCGGGGATAAGAAAGTGATAACCAAAATTTGTAATGAACATGATATAAATCCCGGTATCTATAAGATCATAAACCAGCCAGATGAAATGCTCGCAGGTCATACTGCGATGCGTATTGCAAGTAGCGGCGAAGCAGAAGTTATGATGAAAGGATTAATCTCTTCGGACAAACTCCTTAAGTGCATGCTGGACAAAGAATACGGCATGATGATACCTGATGCCACTCTTACATCAGTTTCCATTGCACAAATTCCCGATTACCATAAGCTGCTTATATTCGCAGATGCAGCCTTTATACCCAGACCCAATATTGATCAAAAAATTGCAATGACCAATTATGTGATTGAAACCGCACGTAAAATTGGGGTTAAACGTCCAAAGGTTGCTATCATTTCATTCTCAGAAAAATTACATCCCAAAATACCTACTGCCGTTGATGCTGCTTTTATATCCAAGATGGCAGACAGAAAGCAGATTAAGAATGCTGATGTTGACGGACCTCTTTCCATTGATCTTTCTATCGATGCGGAAAGTGTACATTATAAAGGAGTATCAAGTTGTGTGAAGGGCAATGCTGATTGTTTGGTTTTCCCATTCTTAGAAGCTGCAAATATTTTCTATAAGTCACTTTCTTACTTTGCTCACGCAAAAATGGCAACGGCAATCGTTGGAACAAAAATTCCTACAACACTCTCTTCACGTAGTGATTCGGTTGACAATAAATTCTATTCTCTTACCTTTGCGTGCCTTAGAGCAGATGAAGAATTAATGAATAACATTGAAATAGAGGCAATTCGATGAAGATCATTGTAGCTTCTGATCATGCAGGCTTTAAACTGAAAGAAGAACTGATTGCATACCTTGAAAGTCAGAAGTATGATGTTGTCGATGGTGGAACTTCATCTGCAGAGTCCATTGATTATCCGGATATTGGATTTCCAGCTGCAGAAAAAGTTGCTGATGGTTTAGTCGATTTCGGGATCGCAATCTGCGGTTCCGGTATTGGCATGAGTATCGTTACAAATAAAGTAAAAGGCGTACGTGCAGCACTTTGCACGTCAGAAAACATTGCCCGTCTTTCACGCCAGCATAATAATGCGAACATGCTCATCCTGCCTGGAAGGTTCATGTCATTTGAAGAAGCAAAGAAAATAGTTGACACGTGGATCATGACAAAATTTGATGGCGGTCGTCATCAACGACGTATAGATAAAATAAAAAAGTACGAGGAACGCCGATAAGTTCTTAGTAATTTTCTAATTCATAAGCATAATTTAATTTAATACATTAAACCATTTTAAAAAAATATCATAATGACGGAGGAATAATGTTAAATTATGATGAAATAAAAAAAGTTGATCCTGAAATTTATGAAGCAATTATGAACGAGGTGAACAGGCAATGTAATAACCTTGAGCTGATCGCTTCTGAAAATATTGTATCTGAAGCAGTGATGGAAGCAGCCGGTTCTGTTCTGACAAATAAATATGCAGAAGGTTATCCGTATCGATATAGTAAAAAAACTGGTGAGTTATTATATAGATTGTATGGAAGATATTATGGCGGTTGTGAATATATCGATGATGTGGAAAGAATTGCCATCGAAAGAGCAAAAGAACTCTTTGGTGCAGAACATGCCAATGTACAGCCACATTCCGGTTCACAAGCAAATATGGCAGCGTATTTCACTTTACTTAAACCTGGCGAGACTATTCTCAGTCTTGAACTCACACATGGCGGTCATTTGACACATGGACATCCGCTGAGCTTTTCAGGTAGTCTTTTTAATATTGTTCCGTATGGAGTTAACAAAGATACAGAACAATTTGATTATAATGAAATTCGTGAAAAAGCTCTCGAATGTAAACCAAAGATGATACTAACCGGTGCCAGTGCATATCCCCGTTCCATTAATTTCAAAAAGTTCAAAGAGATTGCAGATGAAGTCGGTGCATCACTCGTTGTGGATATGGCTCATATTGCAGGATTGATCGCAGCAGATCTGCATCCAAATCCAGTTCCATATGCGGACATCGTTACAACGACCACACATAAAACACTTCGTGGCCCGCGTGGCGGTATGATACTTTGCACAAATGAACTTGCTCCAGAACTCGACAAATGGGTATTTCCGGGCGTCCAGGGCGGACCACTTGAACATATTATAGCAGCAAAAGCAGTTGCTTTTAAAGAAGCTTTGCAGGATGATTTTAAAACATATCAAAAACAGATATTAGCTAATGCCCAAGCTCTTGCGAAAGGTCTAATTAAGCGAGGATTCAATCTTGTTTCAAATGGTACTGATAATCATTTAATGCTACTTAATCTTGGAACTGAAGAAGAGGGAGGACCTTCAGGAAAGAAAATGGAAGGTTCACTCGATCTGGCTGGTATCACTGCGAATAAAAATACTGTTCCATTTGATACTCGTCCTCCATTTGTTGCATCAGGAATTCGTCTGGGGACACCTGCTGTTACAACGCGTGGTATGCGCGAATCTGAGATGGATATTATTGCTGACTTTATCAGAAAAGTATATGATAACTACGATAATGAAGAACAGCTCGCAAAAATCAAAGAGGATGTACAAGCACTGTGTGCACAATTCCCGATATTTGAGGAATTGAGAAAATAAGAAGGTTGTATGGAAACATTTAGACACGGTGATACGATCACCGAACTACTCGAAACAGATAAAGATGCACTCAGGAAAATGTATCTTAATGAGATAACGATCCAATACAAGAAATGGAAAACATCTAATCTTGAGATCACATCAAATGAACACGCTGATCTGAAACAAAAAATAAAACTGTATGCCGAGTATCGAGAATTCCTATTCTCCAAGAAATTCAGAGAAGAAAATACATTTCTCAAGCAAAGAAAACTCTTTGAAACTGCATTTTCTGAATTTATGTACTATGTTATGAAGGATTTGACGATCATTGATGAAATGGATCTTCATTTTGGTCGGGCAGAAGTGCCATTGAACATGAAGTTTGAGTATGACAAACTTGAAAACATCAAAAAAGAGAAACTCATCCAGTTTTCCACCCAGAAAATGAGAACGGTGATTGGGAAAAATATTCAGATGAAATATCGAATTATTGGAAGAAAAAGTTATCTCGAATTTGAAATGATGCTTCCGATCATCATATCCGAAACAGCAATGGTTTTGGATGACTGGTTTGTTCTTTCCTATCAAAATCAAGTTCGACGAGTTAAATCTCTTTTCCCAAAATGCTTGAGTTTCATTGTATGTGAAGTTGTGAACAATGACTTTAGTTTTGACGTGTCAAGTTCCAATATAGATGGTATTTATATTTTACAGCAGCAAACAACGCGCATGAAGCGAAGAGCTATTTCCTGTGAAGTGCTGGAAGCTTTTCTTCATAAGATCCAAACGAATCTTTATAAACAGCGTGAAGATATTTTGAAGAAGATCAGAAAAGGTGTGTTAGCTGATTAGGTGATACAAACGGAGTATTTATGAATATCCAAGAAATTAATCAAAAAGTAGTTGAAAAAACTGAATTTGTTCAGTCAATCTATACTGAAATTGGAAAGGTAATTGTGGGGCAGGATTATATGATCAAACGCCTGCTCATCGGGCTTTTTGCTGATGGGCATGTGCTGCTTGAGGGTGTTCCCGGTCTTGCAAAAACTTTATCAGTAAGTACGCTTGCAGATGTCATCAGTGTTGGATTTAACAGGGTCCAATTTACACCCGACCTTCTGCCAGCAGATCTCATAGGAACACTTATCTTCAATCAGAAAGATGGAACTTTTACTGCAAAAAAAGGTCCAATTTTCTCGAATATAATCCTCGCTGATGAAATAAACCGGGCACCGTCAAAAGTGCAAAGCGCACTCCTCGAAGCAATGCAGGAACGCCAAGTGACAATTGGTGATAAGTCATACAAACTGGAAGAACCGTTCCTTGTACTTGCTACTCAAAATCCAATCGAGCAGGAAGGAACTTATCCTTTGCCGGAAGCTCAGGTGGACAGGTTCATGCTGAAACTAAAAGTAACCTATCCCAAAAAGGACGAAGAGCGCGAGATCATCAACCGTATGTCGGATAATAATCCGATTATAGTAAAAAAGATCATTAAGCCGAAGGATGTACTTAACACTCGAAAACTCGTTAATGAGATCTATGTTGACGAGAAAATCAAAGAATATGTGCTGAATATTGTTTTTGCAACACGCTCACCAGAAGAGTATGGCTTGAAGGATATCAGCGAATTCATTGAATTTGGTGGTTCTCCTCGTGCATCGATCTACCTTGTCCGTGCTGCAAAAGCAAATGCGCTTCTTGATCAGCGCGGATATGTTTCTCCTGAAGATATTAAGGAAATCGGAAAAGATGTGCTTCGTCATCGTATTATTCTTACTTATGAAGCTGAAGCTGAGAATGTGACGCCAGAGGATATTGTAGATCGAATCTTTGACGAGATAGAAATTCCTTAAGAATATACTGTTTGTATGATCCCGAAAGAGATTCTTCAGCAGATAAAACGCATAGAAATTTCCACCAGGAGCATTGTAAATGACATGTTCTCCGGTGAGTATCATAGCGTTTTTAAAGGACAGGGACTCGAATTCTCCGAAGTGCGAGCTTACCAACCGGGTGATAATGTCAAGCTCATTGACTGGAATGTATCCGCTCGTATGGGACATCCCTACATAAAGAAATTCGAAGAGACCCGCGAACTTACCGTTATGCTCATGATCGATATCAGCAGATCTGGCTCATTTGGAACCTTTCATAAACTCAAGCGTGAAATTGCTGCAGAAGTTGGTGCAATCCTTGCTTTTTCTGCCATCAAAAACAATGACAAAGTTGGACTTCTGCTCTTCTCAGACGAAATAGAAAAATACATTTCTCCGCAAAAAGGAAAAAATTCTGTCTTAAGAATTGTCAGAGAGATCCTTTATTACAAACCCCTGCATTATAAGACCGGTTTGAAGAATGCACTGGAATATTATTATAAAATGTCCAAAAAGCGAAGTATTATTTTTGTGATCTCGGATTTCTTCGATACGGACTATAAGAAAACACTCCAGATCGTTTCTCAAAAGCATGATGTTGTTGCAATCCGCATCCTTGATCCCAAAGAATACGATATTCCCGAGGTTGGATTCATTACATTCCAGGATGCAGAAACAGGCAAAGAGGTTGTAATAAACGCCAATGATAAAAGGCTGCGAGAACGTTATGAAGAATACATCCAAAAAACGATCAATGAGTTTCCACAACTTCTGAAAAAACTCAAGATAGATCTGATCGACATTAGGACAGATACAGATTATATCGAAGACATTGTGAAATTTTTTAAAGAGAGAGCAAAAAGAAATCGATGAAGAAGCTGATTATCCTTATAGGTTTTGTGTTACTGCTACACAGCATTACTTTTGGTTATTCTATTACCACAGAAATAGATACTGTAAAAACCAACCTCAACGAGTTACATGTAGGTGATAGGGTCTTTTTTGATGTGTCCATCGTTCATGACCAGAACAGCAGAGTTGAATTTATCCCAGCCCAGCCATCAGAGATGTTTGTCATTCTTGGATTTTCACCTTTTACTCAGAAAATGAAAACTGACCTCAGAACAGATTTTCAATTTGTTTCAGCTTTGTTCGATACAGGTTTACAAACGATCCCTGAGCAGGAGTTCATTATTGCAACTGATGATGATTCAATAACCGTATATTCTGATTCTCTTCAAGTCATGATATATTCGGTGTTACAGGAAGATAGTGTTGCACTGAAAGACATCAAACCTCCTGTCTCTTTGAATCTCAAATTCTGGGACATTGCACTTCCGATATTAATAATCGCTGTAATAATTCTTGCTATTATCTTTATCACTCGTAGGAAAAAAGGACTAGCAATCTTACCTGAAAAGAAGAAAAAGGTTCTTCCTGCACATGTCATCGCTTTAAAGAAAATAGAACAACTGAAGCTGGCAGATTATATTGGGAAAGGTGATATAAAGCGTTTCTATGTCGAGATTTCGTGGATTTGTAGAGAATATCTTGAAAACAGGTTTCATATGCCGTTCCTCGAAATGACAGGTTATGAAATCCGTCAGTCTCTCAAGGAGATCGGTTTAGAAAAAAGGTTGGAAACAAATGCAGTACTTCAGGAATGTGATAAAGTGAAATTTGCGAAGTATATTCCACCGATTGAAGATGCTCAGAAGATCCTTGAAGATTTAGTGGATATAATCCATTCGACAAAAGAGAAAGAAATATTGGAGGAGAAGCATGAGGATTGAGTTTCTTAAACCTTCCTTTTTCTGGTTGCTCCTACTCATACCTTTGCTTGTTTTGTACGAAATATTCATAAAAAGCAGAAAAAAACCAACTGTTCTTTATTCGAACATTCACCTATTGCATGCCTTTATTTCAGGAAAAACACAGATTCTGTACTATTTCCGTTATATCTTTCATCTTCTGATATTTCTGGCTTGTGTATTAGCTCTTGCACGCCCGGTAATCCCTGAACGATTTACACGGGTAAAAGGAAAAGGGGTTGATATCATTCTTGCAATGGATGTATCCACGAGTATGCGAGCAATCGATTTTCAGCCCAATAACAGACTGTATGTTGCAAAAGAAGAGGCAAAGAAATTTATCGAATCACGACCAACAGATAGGATTGGACTGGTCATTTTTGGTGGCGAGAGTTATACACAGTGCCCGTTAACGATCGATCATAAAATTCTTATTGAACTTTTAGAGCAGATTAAAACAGGTATGATAGAGGATGGGACAGCGATCGGAATGGGAATAGCGACTTCAATAAACAGGTTAAGAGATTCTACAGCAAAAAGCAAGGTAATCATTCTCCTGACTGACGGCAGAAATAACTCGGGTGAGATCGATCCTATTACAGCAGCAAGTTTAGCAGAGGATCTCGGTATTAAAATATATCCTATCGGTGTTGGAAAAGAAGGTGTTTCACAAATTCCGGTTGATCATCCGGTTTACGGTAGACAATATGTGTCTCAACAGCTTGATATCGATATGGAAACCTTGAATAAGATTGCAGAAATTTGCGGCACGGAAGAAGCGTCGAGAGCGCAAAATCCCGAACAGCTCACGGAGATCATGAAACGCATAGACAGCATGGAAAAGACAGAAATATCTGAAAAGGTTCATTACAGATATTATGATATGTTCTATTATCTTGTTTACATAGCTCTCCTGCTGATCGTGCTTGAAATTCTTTACTCCAGATTTATCTTGAAGAGGATACCATAATGAGATTTGGAAATCCTGAAATGTTACTATTACTGGTTCTTGTACCGGTTATCATCCTCCTTTTCTATCTTTCTGCACGTAGAAGAAAAAAAGTATTCGCCGTATTCAGCAGCGAGGAATTAAGAAATAAACTCATAACCAATCTCTCTCCAATTTCAAGAACTATCAAGAGCATTCTCTGGATCGTGATCATTATTCTTCTAATCATTGCAGCATCTCGTCCACAATGGGGTAAGAAGTTGCAGATACTCGAAGAAAAGGGACTCGATATTGTTGTGGCTATCGATGTTTCAACAAGTATGCTTGCCGAAGATCTTGCACCTAACCGTATTCAACGAGCAAAGAATTCATTCATGACATTCCTTGATATGCTTACAGGAGATAGGGTTGGGCTGGTGATATTTTCCGGTGATGCTTTTGTACAATGTCCTATAACATCAGATTATTCTGCACTTAAGATGTTCGCATCGATCGTGGATGTGGGGCTTGTACCTGAGGATGGAACGGATATTGCCAATGCGATTGAAAAAGCAACAACGCTTTTTACTCCGGAAACTCAGAATCGGGTAATGATTCTTATTACAGATGGGGAAAACCTTCAGGGAGATTTTAAAGAAGCAGTGAAAACTGCAAGAGAGAATAATATCATTATCTATACATTGGGTATTGGAACGCAAAAAGGAGCACCAATTCCAGTTATTAATCATCAGACCGGTGATAAAGAATATCTGAAAGATAAAGAAGGAAATATTGTCTTAACTCAATTAGACTTTTCAAGCTTGAGTTGGATAGCAAAAGAAACGGATGGTTTATTCTTCCAGGTTACAGCAGGACAGCAGGAAATTAGGGATATCCTCAATGATATCAGTCTTCTTGAAAAGGAAAAGATAGCGGAGCGAAGATATTCTCAATATAAAGAACAATATCAGTTTTTTGTTATTTTTGCTTTGCTTCTTCTATTAATTGAATTTATATTATGGGATAGGAAATTAAGGTCATGAAAAAATATATTATTACTTTGATTATTATACTGATTGTTCTTGTTCAGAACTGTTTTGCCCTGAACTATGAAAAGGTTTTGAAAAACAGCAATGCAAAAAAGGCATATCAGAAAGAGGATTATGCCAAAGCTGAAGAACTTTTCAAGCAAAGCAGTATCGAATATCCCGAAGAAGGGAAGATACATTATAACCTGGCTAACTCACATTATAAGAATGAAAAATATGATGAGGCAATTGCTGAATACAAAGCAAGCTTGAAGAATGAAGATGTCGATAAGGCAAAGGTTTTATATAACATAGGGGATTCATATTTTCAAAAGCAGGATTACCAGAAAGCAATTGAATATTATCGTGACTCACTTATTGAAGATCCGAAAGATCAGGATACTAAGTATAATTATGAACTGACACGACAGTATCTCCAACAACAACAGCAGCAGCAACAACAGGATCAGGATCAAGACCAGAAAGATCAGGATCAGGAACAGCAACAACAGCAGCAGCAAGATCAACAACAAGAGCAGGATAAACAGGAAGAGCAACAACAGCGGGAGCAACAGCAACAGCAGGAAAATCAGGAACAACAGCAAAACGAACAGCAGCAGCAAAATAAGCCCCAACCATCAGATGAAGAAAAGAAGCAGGCAGAGAGAATACTTGACGCAATGCAGCGCGCTGAAGATGAGAATCAAAAAGAACGTATGAAAAAAATGCTTCAGCAGGATCGTGTAAAAAAAGTAGATAAAAACTGGTAGTATGAATAAGAAATTTTTCTTGATATCTTTCCTTCTAATATTGAGTACTGGGCTCTGTTTTGGGCAGGATATTACCGTTACTTCATACGTTGATAAGAGTACCATTTCCATCAATGAGATGTTGAAACTAACGGTTGAGATAAAATCTGATGAACAAATTGACGCAGAACCTGAAATTCCACAACTTACAGGATTTCAGATAGTTGGACAATCATCCTCAAGTTCAACATCAATCGAGATCATCAATAATCAGATGTCGAGATCTGTTACGCAGAGTTTTACTTATTCACTACGACCACTCAAGAACGGAACCTTTACAATCCCTCCGATTTATACAAAATACAAGAACAAGATGTATCGTTCAAACTCGATAAATGTAAAGGTCGTCGAAGCAAGTTCAGATCAGTTACAACAGCAAAATCCGAAATATGAAAATAATACCGCGAATGTTCAAATCTTCCTCCAGGCAACGCCAAGCACATCAGAGGTTTTCGTCGGAGAGCCATTTACTGTGAAATATGTACTTTACAGCAATAAAGGTTTAGTAGGGCTCAATGCTGAAAAAATGCCGGAATTTGCCGGATTCGTAAAAGAAGAAACATTTCAGACAAAAAATATTACACACTCCCTCGAAGTCATAAACGGTATTCGCTACTATGCATATCGAATCAGCAATTATACACTTTTCCCAACAACAGCAAATACGGTTACACTCGACAATATGGAATTACTCTGTGCTTATGAAGTACCTGCAAAAAGCTTCTTTGATTTTGGTACGACTAAAAGAATTTATATTCAATCAAACAAACCTACTATTAAGGTGAAACCTCTGCCTATAACTGGTCAACCTCTGAATTTTTCAGGTGCAGTTGGACAATATACTATCAAATCTGATATCAGTTCACGATTGGTCAAGACGGGTGAGTCGGTGACCTTAACATTGGTGATAGCAGGTTCTGGCAACATTCGAATGTTTGAACCCCCAGCTCTACCCAATATTTTAAATATCGACACATTTCCTCCAGAGGAAACTGATGAACTCAATGGACCCGACAATATTGCTGGGCAGAAAGTAGTCAAATACATACTCATTCCTGAAGAACCGGGCACATATACTATTCCCGCGATTCCTTTCGCATATTTCGACCCTCAATCTAACACCTATAAATCTGTTAGCACACAACCAATTACCCTTACTGTGGAAAAGGGTAAGGCAACTCCCGGTTCCTTATCATATATTCGTCCGCAGGATATCGATATTCAAGGACTGGACATCAATTTCATTATTACCAGGAACAACATTTCAGATTATGAACTTCTTGTCGCACAGTGGTGGTACTGGGGATTGATCATTCTTTCATTATTGAGCATTGTAACCGCATTGATCATCAAAAAAGAACGGGATAAACTTCTACAGGATAAGGGCTATTATAGAGCTCGAATATCGAACAAGCAGCTTCAAAAAGATATGCAAACCGTCCAATCTGCCATGAAATCTGATGATGGTGCTGGCTTCTTTGTAGCATCAGAGAACGCTTTAAAGAATTTTATTGCAAACAGATGCAATATTTCTGCCGGTGCTTCAACAATTCAGGATATCTCATCAGTACTTCAATATAATAACCTTAGTAAAGATACTATTAGCGAGATCATAAACTTCCTCAAAAAAACTGACAGTGCTCGTTTCGGTGGTTCCTCTTACTCTCATATGGAATTAGAGGAACAATATTCTGTCTTGCTACGGATCTTACAACATCTTGCAAGGGCAAAATTCAGGAAAAAAAGATGAAAAAAGCAATCATAAGTTTATGTTTTATATTTTTATTACCCATCATGCTTCTTGCAAAAGAATATGATATGAGTTCAGCGAATAGAGCATACCAGGAACAGGATTACACCACGGCAGAAGCTGAGTATCTGAAACTCGTTGAGCAAGGTGTTAAAAACTATGAACTTTTCTTTAATCTCGGAAATACCTATTTCAAACTTGATCAACCGGGCAATGCGCGTCTGTATTATGAAAAGGCATTAAAATTCAGGCCACTTGATGAAGAATTGAATGCAAACATCTCCATCCTCATGTCCAGGATCAAGGATAAAGAAGAGATTGAACGTTCGTTCATGGAGACGCTTATTCGAAAGCTCTTTTATGCTTTTTCAATTAACGTTCTTGGGATTTTCATTCTCATATTTTTTATTCTTATGATGGCTTTAATTATACTTCTTATCCTCAGCAGAAATCTGATACTGAAACGAGTTGTAAAGATATTGCTGGTGGTCTTTGCTGTGATTTTCTTTCTTGTAACAGTTGTCGAAATAATGAGGATACAGGATTTTTACGCAAATGATTCAGCAGTAATTCTTGGAGAAACCGTCATTGCATTTAGCGGACCGAGTGAGGATTTCCCGCAGGTTTTTACTGTTCACGAGGGTCTGAAAGTAACGATAGAAAGGTTTGACAACGACTGGATTCTTGTCAAACTGCCGTCAGGTAACGGGGGATGGATCAGGGTTTCTGAAATTGGAATCATTTAGTGTGGATCAGAAGCCGGCAAAACAACATTCACAAACACTTGGTATTATTGGTTTCATTGCGTTAATTCCTGTTGCAATATCTTGGTTATTATTTATTCTTTTCATTTCAAAAATATCGATATTGTTCCAAGTGGTCTATCGAGTCG
The DNA here is from genome assembly GCA_016932035.1 of Candidatus Cloacimonadota bacterium. Classification (NCBI taxonomy): domain Bacteria; kingdom Pseudomonadati; phylum Candidatus Cloacimonadota; species Candidatus Cloacimonadota bacterium. The sequence goes on along the minus strand of JAFGDR010000051.1, from coordinate 3,052 downwards.
TACCATTTCTCATCATGGTCTTCTTTACGATCAATCCGATTATTGCATTTGTACTTGGAGTTCTTTCCATTATTCGAGAATCGAGAAATATCTATGCATATATAGCTCGAACTGGTGGATTAGTTTTTATGGGATTTTTATTGATAGCAATATTTTTTAGATAGATTTTGTTAGAATACATAGAGGAGTAAATTTGATAGATAAAAACAGCCTTGGGAATACAATCGATGTGCTGAATGATGGTTTCTTTTTCAACAAAAAATTATCTGATAAACAAAAACATGAAGCAGCCCTTTGGATTGCTTCTCGACAGGGATTACCGGGCTCATATGCAGGAATGTTTGCTCCAACAGAGGATGATTTCAAAAATGGTGTTCAGGTCTTTACCGGTGAAAAAATAACAACCGGAGCCGGAACAGCACACATACTTGGTGAAGAAGCATGCAGAATATTAGTGCTTCTCAATGTTGATGATACGAAAGTGAAAACAGCATTGAAGAAAACTCAGAATGGAATGGTCAATCGATTAAATGATAGTCAAATACAAGGATATAGCACTGATCTTTTCTGCTGTGGACCATGTACAATTGCGCTATGGAGAAACCTCATAGTCGGAGGTTTGAACAAGCAGAAAGAACGTCTGAAAGCAGGTCTGAAAGAAATGAAAATACTTCGGGATGGAAAGGGACGCTGGAGAAGGTTCAGATTTTACTACGCTCTTCTTGCACTGCATGAAATCGATCTGGAAGAAGCAAGAGATGAGTTAATATATGCAAGACCTGCAATGGAGCGTGCGTTAAACAGAAATAGTGGACAAGAAAAATATCAGCTTAGAAAGCTAAAGCTTCTAGAGTTAATCTTAAAAAAAATGCATTAGAATCATCTCATATTCATACAGAAAAAAACTAAATATTTTGACAACCTTTCATTATGTGTGCTTTTTATTCAAAAAAATTTGAACATAATAATACTCTATGTATATCTTAATTATTGGTTTACTCGCAGTTATCATTTTTTCAGCATTTGAATATTACACACATCTTCGTTACAGGAAGAAAATTCCATTAGTTATCCATATCAATGGCACAAGGGGGAAATCAAGCGTAACACGACTTATTGCAGCCGGACTGAGAGAGGGTGGAAAAAGGACGATTGCCAAAACGACCGGTTCAGCTCCTCGTGTTATTATGGAAGATGGCTCTGAGATTCCAATTCAGCGCCCTCGTGGAGCAAATATTCGTGAACAGGTAAAGATTACAAGATTCGCAGCAAAACGTTCTGCAGATGCCCTTGTGCTCGAATGCATGGCTGTTATGCCCGAATATCAGTGGATAACAGAGCAGATGATGGTGAAAGCAGATATCGGAGTGATTACCAACATCCGCCTCGATCATCTGGATGTCATGGGACCGGGCATCAAAAACGTAACCTATTCAATTTGTAATACAATACCAAAAAACTCCCTTGCATACACCAGTGAGAGAAAGCTCTATCCTCATATGAAACATTTTGCAGACAGAAAAGGAACAAAGCTTGAACTTTCCGATCCTGACGTAGTATCCGATGCTGAGCTTAACGACTTCGCATATATCGAGCATAAGGATAATATCTCACTAGCATTAGATGTATGTGATGCATGTGGAGTAGATATAAATACTGCGTTAGAAGGTATGAAAAAAGCCAATCCCGATATTGGAGCAACAACATTCTATCATATTATCGATAAAAATAGAGATATTTATTTTGCCCATTCCTTTGCAGCCAATGATCCGGAGTCGACTGAATTTGTTATTAAATCTGTAAAAGAGCTTCATCCTGATATCGAGTTTTGCGGTTTCGTACTCAATACACGAGCAGATAGAATGTTTCGCTCAAAACAGCTGATCAAAATGCTCGAAGTAATTCCTTTTGACGGACTGTATCTTATCGGACAGGAAACATCCACTGTATATTCATATGCTCAAAAAAATAAACTTCCTATGAAAAAGGTACATAATCTGGGCTGGATACATGGTGAAAAACTTGTAAATAACCTTGATGGATTAGATCATAAAAACATTATCTTGATCGGTATAGGAAATATCGGCGGAAATGGAGGAATAATAGTGGAATATTTCAAAGTTAGATCTATGCAGGGAGATATAAATGTTTGAAGTAGCTGTAGGTTTAGGCGTATTAACGAGTCTCTTCTTTCTTGAAACCTTTGGCGTTGCTGCTGGCGGTATTGTCGTCTGCGGTTATATTGCGATGTATCTACATGAACCTTTGACCATTCTTGTAACACTCGCAATTAGTTTTGCTGTATTTGGTATTGTGAAATTCCTCGGAATGTTCATGTTCATGTATGGACGTCGAAGGATGGTCATCTCCGTATTACTCGGATTTATAATTGGCTGGCTGGTTCGTTCTCTTGGTCTGTTTTCCTATATTCCTGGTGATCAGGTTGTTCATGTTATCGGTTACATCATACCGGGATTGATTGCAAATTCTATGGAACGACAGGGCATTATCCAGACGGTATCGGTCATGGGTGTCGCTGCGGTTGTTGTTCGTTTGATACTTATTTTGGTCTTTGGCGGACAACTTATTGGATGAAGGTCAATAACCAATGTCCAAAACGGAATGAACAATGATGAAGGAAAAAGTAAGTAAAAAGTTTGATTTGCTTGATAGATTAATTCAGTACTCGGTAAGAATTATCAAGGTCTCTGAGCAATTACCAAATACTCTATCTGGGAAACATATTGCATTACAGATTTTGAGAAGTGGTACTTCTGTAGCTGCCAATTATGGAGAAGCTCAGAGTGCTGAATCTCGTGCTGACTTTATACATAAATTAAAACTATCTCTTAAGGAACTTCGAGAAACTGATGTTTGGCTTAAAATAATTAAAGAAGCTGATTTAATTCAATCCGCATCAAAATTAACTTTGCTCCTAAAAGAGACTGATGAGTTAATTTCGATTATATTCAAGAGTATAGATACAGCAAGAAAGAATAATGAGTAAATTGATATTTTTCAACTTGAAATTTGGATGTTCCGTGTTCATCAT
>JAFGDR010000050.1 GCA_016932035.1 Candidatus Cloacimonadota bacterium | reverse complement strand
TAATACACTATCAGTGAATCGCATATTTTTTAATGGTTTGGTAATTTTACCATTCTCGATCAAAAAGAATCCATCGCGTGTCATCCCAGTTACGAGCAGGGAAATTGGATCAATAATATTTGAATAGTGGAAATGAGTAACAAGAACTCCGTGTTGAGTATTCTTTATCATTTTCTCGACAGAGCTCTTACCAGTATCAAATCGCATTGAAAAGGGATATGCACCTTGTCCGGGTAGGGGAATTGCATGACCATTGTTTTCTGCACCAGTTTCATTTGCGATCCATCTATTTGTTGCAAAACTTCTTGGAACACCTTTTTCCACGAGTGTCATTGGTTTAACGGGCATACCTTCAAAGTCAAAAGGTTGAGATCCGATTGGGGGGTAATAGGGATCCTCATAAATATTCAGTTTATCTGAGAAAATCTTTTTATTCAATCCGTCTTTCAGAAATGTTGTACCTTCAAGATAATCCATGCCATTAAATCCCCTCCAAAGAAGGAATAGTGCAAACTCGGCAACTGCTGCCGGTTCCATAATAACTGTATATTTACCTGGTTTTATAGCATCGGGATATTCACTTTTTAGAGCTTTCTCAACCGCTATTGCAGCAGCTTTTTCCACATCGATGTCATGAACATCTTTGGTAATTGTTTCATGCCATCCGGATGCCGCACCTTTCATTGCTGTTATGCTGAATTCCGCATTCGTTGAAATATCGTAACCAAACAATCCTTTGCAGTTTGCTATCGCAACTTCTGATGTTGAGTTTGAATAAATTCCTGCTCCCTCCAGTCCATTTCGTTTGCAAATATTCACAGCTTTTACGATGTGTTCTGCTCTTTGTTGAGGAGTAAATTCATCAGTTGCTTGTATAAAATTTTGTGTTGCATGATACTCTTGTTGATGAGGAAGGGGGAGCAGTTTATCATTATCTTTTTGCATTTTTGTTGCATCTATAGCTGATTGTAACGTATATTCGAGAGACTCATCATCAAGTTTGTTTGTTGTTGCAGTAGCTGTTTTATTGCCCATAATCGTGCGAACTCGAATATAGTATGAAGTATCACTGACATTCTGATGAATATAATTTTCCGCATAACGGGTCAGAGCATTTTTATTCTTGAAGATCAAAACCTCAGTTTCAACGTCTTTTGACAAAGAGCAAATCTTTTGAGCGAGCTCTCTCATCTCAGCATTGCCATTATTGTTCATGTATACTCCTGAAATATTTTTCATCTGATTTTTTCATGTCATGTGCTTTATATGTCAAGACTTTCATTCAAAGATGATTTTGTTGACATAGTGATGTATACTTAAAATAAATATTCAAGATTAATCATGAAAGAGGTCATCATGCCAGTAACTGTCGTATTGGGGGCATTATGGGGGGATGAAGCAAAAGCAAAGATCGTTGATGCACTTGCTAAAAATATGGATGCAATCGTCCGCTTTCAAGGTGGATGCAATGCCGGGCATACGGTTGTGCATGGAAATACAACGTACAAATTCCATATTATACCAGTTGGTATCCTTGATCCTCAGATGATTTGTATCATTGGTAATGGAGTAGTGATCAATCTAGAACGTCTCCTCCAGGAAATCGATGAAACCAAATCGCAAGGTATCAGTCTGGCAGATAGGTTCTTTATCAGTTCACAGGCACATGTTACCCTTCCCTTACACACTTATCTTGACGAAGTTGGAGAGAAAAAAGGGGGTAAGCAGGCAATCGGAACAACAAAATCAGGCATTGGACCGACCTATTCTGACAAAGCCGCTCGTCTTGGTCTTCGAATGGGAGATTTACTCGATAAAGAATATCTTACCTTTAGATTAACCAATTTAGTTAATCATAAAAAGGAACAACTTGAGTCATGGCTTCAAAATATGAGTCTTGAGGTTTCAGTGGATATATTATTTGATATCGGTATGCAGCTCAAGCCATATATATGTAATACACCGTATCTTATTAATAACATGCTGAAAGATAGTAGAAAATTGCTTTTTGAAGGTGCTCAGGGAACTTTACTCGACATAGATTTCGGAACCTATCCCTATGTTACATCGTCCAATACAATGATTGGTGGTGCGTTGACCGGTGCAGGGATTAATTCTAAAGCAATTGATAAAGTGATTGGAGTCATGAAAGCTTACACAACACGTGTAGGTAACGGTCCTTTCCCAACTGAGTTAAAAAATGAGATAGGGGAGTATATCCGTGAAAAAGGGCACGAGTACGGCACAACGACCGGGCGCCCCCGCAGATGCGGCTGGTTTGACGCAGTTGCTGCTGGTTTTTCAGCAATGATCAATGGATTCGATGAAATCGCATTGACACTCTTAGATGTCTATTCAGGTCTTGATGAACTTAAGATTTGTACTGGTTATTCTATCAATGGAACTGTGGTTAAGGAATATCCTGTAGAAACAAAATTTCTCGAAAAAGTAGAACCATCATATATCTCGATGCCAGGCTGGGATGATGATATAACTTCAATTAAATCATTCGATGACCTGCCCGAAAATGCTCGCAATTTTGTTTATAAAATTGAAGAAATTCTTGATATTCCAGTTACGATCGTTTCTGTCGGCCCTAAAAGAGCACAAACGATTTTTCGATAATGAGTATTGTCTGCGAGGATATTAAATTCTCCTATGAGGATTGCAAACAGTCATTTTATCTTAAGGATATGTCCTTTAAATTAAATACAAATGATATCCTTTGCATATATGGTGGTACAGGTTCAGGTAAAACAACACTCTTTAATATTCTGTTCGGAGAACATAAAAATTTCAAAGGAAATATCACAATTGATTCAACTGCTCTTCATCAGGAAAAAACTATGAAAAACAAAGTATCATTCTTATTTCAGGAGTCGGAAAATCAGTTTGTGTTTCCATTTATAAAAGATGAATATGATTTTATTATTAGTAATAGCAACGATAAATCTATTAGATTGAAAATAAGTGAGATATGTGAGAAATTTAATGTAAAACTTGAAGATTATTTTATGAGAAATTTTTATGAATTATCTGCTGGTGAACGTCGCATTTTTCAGATCGCTTTCTGCTTCTCTACTCATGCAAAATATCTTATTCTTGATGAACCGGCAGAATTCCTTGAAACTCAATTAAGTAATATACTTTTAAATATGATAAAAACAATCAAAAATAAAGGAATACTCATATTGACCAAATATCCCGGGTTATATAAAGATGTATGTCAAATGAGTCTTCCGCTCAATTTTCAAAATGATTGAGGTTTAATTATGAAAAAAATAATATTAATTATATGTATTATATTTGTGTCATTTGTGTTGGATGCTGGTGTTCAGGAAGAATTTGATTTTGCTAAAAAGATGTATGATGACACGCTTTATGAAGAAGCTATTGGTAAATTTCAGGATATCATTCAAAAATATTCGAATTCCACCCTAGCTGAAGAAGCACAGTTCTATCTTGGCAATTCTTATATGGAGCTTGAGCAATATGTCAATGCATCCTTTGCATATAAGCGCTTGCTCGAAGATCATCCTAATACAACGCTTTATCCTCAAACGGTATATAAGCTTGCCGAGAGTCTATTTCAGAGCAGAAATTACTTTGAAGCAGCCCAATTTTATCAAGATCTGATCTATAATTATCCACAGAGTCCATATGCTTTGCAGTCACTTGATAAGATCATAGTATCACTTAAGAATGCAGGGATGTATAATGAAGCCATTCTTATTTCGATGGATATAATTGAGAGTTTTTCTGGAAAAGCACAGATTTCAAGCATTTTGCTTTCTCTTGCTTCTGTTTATGAACTTCATAACATGCCTGATGAATATGAGCAGACACTTCTTACAATCATTAATCAATACCCTCAATCAGATGAAAAATGGAAAGCAATCCAGGAGTTATCACAATATTACTATGAAAACAAGATGCAGGACAAAGCATTGCAATTACTCAAGGATGGATTAACTGAATCGATTCCTAGGATGTATCAACAATCACTCCTCCTGTTGTATGCAGAATTGCTGTACAAGAACGGTGATCGCCAGGAAGCTCTTGAACAGAATAAAGAATTCTATCGCAAATTTGATACCTATCCTCAACGAGATGAGATTGCAGACAAGATTGCATCGTTGGAATTTGCTCTCAATAGATACGGAAACACAATCGTAACGTGTAAAGAATTTCAGAATAACTTTCCAAAGAGTTCCTATTTGTCACACATTCAATATATTCAAGCATACGCAGAATACAATCTTAAAAACTATGATCAGGCGTTGGAAATTCTTGATATAATCGATTTTGAAGCCACTAGGATTACCATCCAAAAGGACATTTATCAATTACGGGCAAAAATTTATCTAAAGAAGAATGATTATCCTTTTGCGATCTCAACCTATCTCGATATCATAAAAAGGTATCCTCACATCACATCGGTCGATTCAATATATTATGAAATCGGTCAATTGTATCAAAATTATCTGAAGGACTATGAAGCGGCGATAAATTACTATTTCGTGATTGTTACCACATTTCCCGAAAGCGACCTACGTGGTAAGACATATCTTGAATTGGCTTGTTGCAGTACAGAACGTAATAATTATGATGAAGCTGCTGATTATTACAAAAAAGCATTAGCAACACACTCTCTTCCTGAAAATGAAAGAGACAGGGCAACAAAAATGCTCGCATATATTGAAAATTATAAACAGAAAAATGAAGGACAAGCATTGGATAATCTTGTGCAAACCTTTGCTCAGTTTGTTCGATCAAACGATTATATTGCTACCATAACATCCTTAATTGAAATATATACAAACGATCTCAAAGAGTTCGATAAAGCGCTTGAGCTGATTGAAAGTGATCCGCTTTTTGTCAGTGATCCAGGTCTCATTTTACTGAAAGGTGAGATTTACCTTAAATTAGCCGACAAGGCATCATTAGGCGAAGATGATGATGCAGATAAATATAAAGCTCAAGCTCAGCAATTATTCGGATCGATCGTTGATAATTATCATGATATTCCCGAAAAAGCATACGCAGAATATTATTTAATTCCTCTTAAAGTACGTTTTCTCGATCCCATGAGTGATGATTACTTGAACTCCCTCCAACAATTATCTCTCTATTTCATAGAAATATATCCAACCTTTCCGAAAATTGGAACAGTCTATTTTAATCTTGGAAAAGCACTAATCCAAAATGATAAAAAAGATGAACAGACAATAACCTATCTCCAGAAAGCAGCGTCACTTACAGGAGATGCCAATATTCGAAACGAAGCGTATCAATATCTTGGTGATCTCTATCTTGAGAATGAAGGATATATAGCTGCAAGGAATCAATATCAGAAGATTGATGAAAAAACCCTATCTGCTGATCCGCAATTGCTTTTTAATGTCGGATTTGTCTATTACCAACTCAAATCTTATTCCCAAAGTGTACTATACTTAGACTATTATGTGCAAAACTATCCGGAACAAGAAAAATATCTAGATGTACTGAACCTCCTTGCATCGACCTATATAACACTGAACGAAACTGAAAAAGCCATCGCAATCTATGCAACACTTGCTGAGAAAGCTCCGACCGATGCACTTCTGCGAACACTGAGAAATCTTTATATTAATCAAGACAAGTTTGAAAAAGCACTCGATGTTTCAATGAAGATCGAAGATCTGAGTAAAAAAGACAGGTACATACTTGCTGAAATCTATGAAGCACAGGGAAATATCAGCTATGCGATCCTTCAGTACAGCAGGATCATCAGCCTGAACGTGGCTGAGGATACAATGCTTGTTGATACAGAGCATCTTGCAGAACTCTATATGAGTATTGAAGATATAAGTAGTGCACTTGCTAACTATACAAAAATATTTAATCTTACTGAAAGTTATAAGGATCCTTTCCAGAGTTTTTCATATCTTGATTGGGCTCGAATTGCAGAGAACACAATTGTAGCATATTATAGATCAAAGAATCGGACACAGGCAGAAGCATTTGAAAAATATTATAAATCAATTATCAAAGATAACGATGAGGTCCAAGCACACATCACTTTGGAACGAGGTATCTACTATTCGCAACTCGACCAAAAGAAAGCACAGAAGTTATTTGAAGAAGTCATTGATGATTATTCTTCTACAGAATATACTGATGATGCGTATCTTGAACTTGCGATCATGGCGCTTGGCAACGAGAAATTCGATGAAGCAGATACATATCTAACTACTCTTTTACAGAATTTCCCGGATTCACCACTCAAATATAATGTATACCTGAAACTCGGTTCAATGAACTTCAGTGAAGGAAACTTCAAGGATGCCCTGGACTATTACCAGAAGGTTATCCAGCAAGATACTGAAGGAACGTATGCGATGCAGGCGATCGAGAATTTTGCCCTAACATGCAAAGCAATGGGGGAATGGATGCTGGCAATCGAAGCATATCAAATGCTCATCGATCGGTTTGGATCTCCAGAAATGACGCCTCAAACCATCTTTGAGATTTCATACTGTTACTACATGGACAAAGAATATAGAAAGGCAATACAACTCTTTAAAACAATTCAGGATCAGTTTACAGACAGTGAAATAAAAGCTGAAATCATCTACTGGATAGGGGAATCCTATTACGGCATGAAAGAGTATGACCAGGCAATCGAAACACTTCTTAAGATTGTGTATGATTACAATTTTCTCGACCAGTGGTATGTTAATGCAAACATCAAGATAGCAATGGCATACGAAAAATTGCAGAAATTCGATAAAGCCCGGCTCTTCTATAAGAATGTGATCGAGCGCTATGGCACGAACTCCAATTGGGGAGCTGAAGCAAAAAAATTACTGGACGCACTTCCGTAAAATATCTCAAAAAGCACCTTGTACTATGAAGAACCTGAAGTTGATCATCTCCTATCTAAAACGCTATAAAAAAAGCATTGCGCTAGGCGTTCTATGCCTAATAATCGTTGATGCTATCCAGATGGTTGTTCCAAAGATCATCCAGCATGTGATCGATTATCTGCACAAACCGGAATTCACAACGAATACAATCTTAGTTTATGCTGGCATTATTTTCGGACTGGCACTTATCATGGCAGTTTTGCGCTTTCTATGGCGGATTTTTCTTATTACGAATTCTTTCAAGATTGAGAAAAAAATTCGAAACGACTATTACGAGCATCTACAAAAACTTTCACCACGATTTTTCCAGGATCACAATACCGGTGATCTTATGGCATATGCAACGAACGATCTGAATGCTGTACGAATGCTCTTTGGTATCGGTGTTGTGCTGATTTTCGATGTCGTCTTTGTCACGATCGCTTCGCTCTTGCTCATGAGTAATATCAACTTTAAAATGACGCTGTTCGTCATAATACCTCTACCAATCGTTACCTTTGTCATGATATATTTCGGTAAAAAAGTTCATAGATTATTTAAAAAAGTTCAAACTACTTTCGCTCACCTTTCAGACAGGGTGCAGGAAACCATATCCGGGATTCGAATTATCAAATCCTTTGTTCGCGAAAAAGCATATGAAGACCGTATCGGCACAGTTGCTGAAGATTTGGTCGACCAGAACATCAAGCTGGTTAAAATATGGGGTATGTTCTTTCCGCTTATGTTTGCGATCATTGGCATCAGCCTGCTCTTAACACTCTATATTGGAGGAACAAAGACAATCCTGAGAGAGATCACGATTGGGGAATTCGTTGCCTTCAACAGCTATCTTCACCTGATCATCTGGCCTGTCATCGCAGTCGGCTGGATCGTGAATCTTTACCAGCGTGGAACTGCATCATTGAACAGAATCCAGGATATCATGCATACAAAACCTGAGATCATCGATGAACCTGACATTGTTGATCCGAGCATTACTGAGATCAAAGGTGAGATCACGATAAAAAATCTTACATACTCGTATCCTGATACAGAGATTGAAGTGCTTAAAGGTATTGATTTCAATGTGAAACCGGGAGAAACACTCGCCATTGTCGGTCGAACCGGAGAAGGCAAAAGCACGATCGTTAAGCTGCTGACACGCATGTTCAATCCTCCTAAAAATCAAATCTATCTTGATGATCATGAAATATATCAAGTACCTTTGAGAACCTTGCGTGATTCCATTGCAGTTGTAACCCAGGAAATTTTCCTCTTTGCATCATCAGTGCAGGAAAATATCCAATTCGGAAATGAAGATGTAACAATGGATGATATCATTGAGATCGCTGAAATATCTCAGTTCCATAACGACATCAAAGAATTTGAGATGGAATTTGATTCGATCGTCGGGGAAAGAGGAGTCTCTCTTTCCGGAGGTCAAAAACAGCGTTTAGCCCTTTCGAGAGCTCTGATCAAGAATGCCCCGATCCTCATCCTTGATGATGCATTCTCCTCTGTAGATACTGAGACTGAAGAGATCATTCTGAAAAATATCCGGGTGAGTCAGAAAGGCAAAACTGTTCTGATGATCGCACACAGGATTTCTACCATGCAGCACGCAGATAAGATCATTGTGCTGTCTGACGGCAAAGTAGCAGAACAAGGCACTCACGAATCATTACTCAAGCAAAACGGCATTTATACCGATATCTATAAACGTCAAAAGTTAAGAGAAGAACTGGAATTGTAAGATGCGAAAATTCTCATCAGCGTTTGAAGAAGAAAAAGACAGCGGCAAGGTACTTGATTCCAGATTGATGAAGCGGCTTATCAAGTATTTGATGCCGTATAAAGTCTATTTCATCATCTCCTTTTTTCTCCTGCTGACCGTTGCCTTCTTTGCGATTGCAATTCCTTATATAACAAAAACAGCAATTGATGATTATATTAATCCATCTTTGAAAGTTCTTACAATAGAAGATCAGTCTGAGTTGAAAGAATATTTTTCAAAGCGATATAAGAAGTACGTTGTCAGCCAGCAAAACGGACAGATACTGATCCATAGCTACAATATAGACAAGCTGATTCCACGGCATTTTCATTTCCTCAGGGCAGAAGAATTGATCAGCAAAGAAATATATGCTGCGTATCCGATCAATGAGAAAAATACCATAATAGCTGAACAATATCCTGAATATCTCAAGAAATTTGGCGAATATTATATTATTCAACAGCGTGATCTTAGAGAACTCTCTTTGGATGCCACGAAATCTCTCAGGTCCAAGGATATAGATGGACTTAAAACACTAGCGATCATCTTCTTCGTGATGCTTATTCTTCGTTTTGTATTTAGTTATATTCAAATATATCTTACTCAATACGGAGCTATGCATTCGATGTATGACCTGCGCATGAAGCTCTTCAACCATCTCCAGAAGCTGCCACTTTCATTCTTTGATAAAAATCCCATTGGCAGGCTGGTTACGCGAGTTACAAATGATATCAATGCACTTTCTGAAATGCTTGGAGAAGGTCTTATCACGCTGATACAGGATCTCTTTATGATGTTTGCAATCCTCGTTGTTATGCTGCTGATCAACTGGAAACTTGCACTGATCACCTTTGTAGTTCTGCCGTTTGTTATCTTCTTTATGCTCAAATTCAAAGTCGATATTCGAAAAGTGTACCGACTTGTTCGTATTCGTCTTGCTAAGATCAATGCAAGCTTAAGTGAAAACATTTCGGGTGTTCAAACGATACAACTTTTCCATCAGGAAAAGAAAAAACTGACTGAATTCGAAGATATAACGCAGGAGTACTTTAATGCTGAGAAAAAGCAATTGAAGGTGTTTGCCGTGTTCCGCCCACTTATCGATGTGATGGTGCACCTGGCGATTGCACTCATTCTCTGGTATGGTGGGGGAAGTATTATCCAAAATAAGATGTCATTGGGTGTACTTGTTGTGTTTATAAGCTATGTACATCGTTTCTTCGATCCACTCTATGACCTGAGCCAGAAGTATAATGTCATGCAGTCTGCAATGGCTGCGTTGGAACGCTTGTTCAAATTGATGGATGAGAAAGAAGAAAAATATCCGAAACTAACGGCTCATTTCGCACGTTTAAAAGGGAAGATAGAATTCAAAAATGTATGGATGAGATATTCTGAAAAGTCTGAAGAAGACTGGATACTCAAAGATATCAATCTCAAGATCCGAGCAGGTGAAAAAGTAGCGTTGGTCGGCTCAACAGGTGGTGGAAAAACAACGCTTGTTAAACTTATCAGTTCGTTCTATCCCTTCCAGAAAGGTGATATTCTGATAGATGGAAAATCAATAAAAGAATATAATCTTGAAGAACTGCGTCATAATATCGGTGTGGTCCATCAGGATGTGTTCATTTTCTCCGGCAAGATAAGGGATAATATTTCTCTTTTCCGCCCCAATATTACTGAAGAACAGATCGTGCAGGCAGCCATGTATGTGAATGCTGACAGATTTATCTCAAAACTACCAAAGGGTTATGATGACGATGCAAAAGAGCGCGGTTCAGTACTATCTGCAGGACAACGCCAGCTTCTTGCCTTTGCCCGTGTTCTGGTAGGGGATCCGAGTATTTTTGTGCTGGATGAAGCCACCTCGAATATCGATACAGAAACGGAAATGCTGATTCAGGATGCACTCAAAAAGATCATGGAAAAACGAACTTCGATCATTATTGCACACCGTCTCTCAACCATTCAGAATGTTGACCGCATTGTTGTCATTCATAAAGGGAAGATCGCTGAAGAAGGCTCACACAACGAACTTCTTAAGCTGAGAGGAATTTACTACAAATTATATGAACTTCAGTATAAAGGTATGGAGAAGTAAGTAGTATAAAAAATCCTGAATTTATAATTGATAAAAAGTATAAACAATATTTATTTACTTTTAATTTCCATTTGGTCTTTTTATATGACCATTCATTTTATGTTTATCATAACAATCAAAAACACATTTGCAAAAATTAATCAGTTTTTCATCACCATATTTGATAGCATCTTCATACATTTTGATAAAATATCTTTTTCCAGCTTCAGTACGGGAGTAATTTTTCTTAAGTAAATTGTGTTCAGCACATAATGTTTGTCCATTTTCTATTGAATTATTTCCACCCTTATCTTTTGGTTTAATATGATCTACAACTAACTCTACACCGTCTTTCCTTCCCCTTCCACATACGACACATTTAAAATTGTCACGTTCTAAGATCTTTTTTTTAGTCTGTGCATCAAAGTCAAACAGCGATTTGTCATGTATAAAATCAGGATCATATTTGTATACACCTTTCTTTATTTTAATTAACGTTCCCTCTTGGTGTAATTTTCTTATTGCCCTCCAAATATCCCTTGGTGGTTCTGAATGATTTTTCAGCCATTCTTTTGTAACCCAATCTACTACTGGACCATGATTTAATTCTTGCTTTTCATGATTTTGAAAATATTCCATTATTAATTCACTTTGAGACTTGGACATAGTTATCCTTCCTTTCTATGAATAGATTTTCTTGTTTTAAATCTGCTTCTTGTTGTAGTCTTTTATATGCTAGTTTACAATAATCCAAATCAATATCAAAGCCCACACCTTTTCTATTGTTTAAAAGTGCAGCGATTAATGTAGAACCACTACCCATAAATGGATCTAAGATTACATCATCTACAAAACTAAATAACTTAATGCATCTCCTTGGAAGTTCGACTGGAAATGGGGCTGGGTGTCCTACTCTCTTTTTACTTTCTCCAGGAAAGGTCCACAATCCATTTGTCCATTCCATAAATTCTTCCTTATCTATGTCAGAAATTCTGCTGCCACTTTTCTTTTTCCAGCTCTCTTTATATAATATTAGTATTAGTTCAACTGGTGCAATAACATATGGTGCACTTGCGCTTTTCCATGAACCCCATGCTGTTCTCCGAGAAATATTACCCTCATTCCAAATAATTGTAGAATGATATTGAAATCCAATTTCTTTAGCAATATTAGTTATATCAGCTCCTACACTTTGATGCCCTCCTTTATTTTTATCTAAAGGAATGTTAAGACAAAAACGACCATCATATTTTAGCCAATCATAACATTTACTCAACCATTTTTTTGAAAATTCTAAATATTCTCTGTAAGTGAGTTTGTCATTATTAGAGTTGTATTTAATATCAACATTATAAGGTGGGGATGTAACAATCAAATCAATAGAGTCACTTGTACCTAAACTGCTTATGACTACATCATCATTTATAATTTTAATTTTGTTATCTTGATAAAAAATTCTTTTACTATCCAATTTAACTCCTTATATTCAT
>JAFGDR010000049.1 GCA_016932035.1 Candidatus Cloacimonadota bacterium | reverse complement strand
TTATGTTTTAAGGATAAGAATGATTATTGGAACAAGATCACTCACTCTCATCCACTTCAGTCGCAGTTCCCGTGCAACGCGTCTCAGCATTTCTATCAAGGGATCAAGGGTACTTGTAACAGTGCCCAAAGGCATTTCAATGAAAAAAGCTGAGCAGTTTGTTCTTTCCAAACAGAAATGGATCGAGAAGCACCTGAAAAAATATCAAGCACTTCAAGATGAGTATAAACAATCTTATGAAAATGCTGCAACCATAAATAGAGCTGAAGCAAAGAGAGAGCTTATCAGCAAACTGGAATTTCTGGCGCAAAAACATGGATTTACGTACAATCGAGCTTTTATAAAGAATCAGAAAACATTGTGGGGGAGCTGTTCAGCAAAGAAGAATATTAATCTGAACTATAAACTTGTTTTGCTTCCAAATGAGTTGCAGGAATATATCATGCTCCACGAGCTGGTTCATCTCACACACAGAAATCACAGTAAAGCATTCTGGCAGGAGCTGGAAAGGTTTTGTCCGGAGTATATAAACCGAAGAAAAGAATTACGAAAGTATCGGCTTGAGTTTATGTGAACTCACCATTCCAAGTACAATTCAATAATTGATGTACAATTTATAATTCCAATCCTTTTAGATCTTCGATATTTACAGAAAGTTGCGTTATGCAGTCTCGAATGCCTTTGTTATAAAATTCTTTCCCAAGATTGTCCGTGATGAAATCCAAAAGCAATATTGCAGCCAGATCACCAATTTCTTCATTACGTTCATTCAGAAAAAATTTCTTGATCTGTACAATCATTTTTTCACGAACTTCTCTTTGCAATTCTAATTTATTTTTTTTCATATAATTTCCATTCTGAATTTTGTAATTTATATACACAACTTTGAGGAATTACGTCAAGTTAGACTCTTTAAAACAAAATATAAAATAAATAATTTGACAAATTCGACCATTCAACCAAATTAGTCGAAAATTATAAATGGAGTTCATATGCGCGATAAACATGATCTGATCATAACCGCTGCAGAGGAAGTTTTTGCCCGTTTTGGGTATAAAAAAACAACTATGGAAGACATCGCTGCTGAAGCACAAATTGTAAAAGCAACCCTCTATTATTATTTCCCAAGTAAAGAAGTTATCTTTGGTGAAGTTATCCGCAAGGATTCACAACTCTTTCAGGCAAAACTTGATGATGCAGTCTCCAAAGCTCATACACCGGAAGAAAAAATTCGAGCATATGTAAGTGCCCGAATGCATCATCTTGAGGATTTAAGCAAATTCTATCCTACACTCACCAGAGAGTATCTCGATCATTTTGTTTTCGTCGAACAGATGAGAGATGATTTCAATAGTTATGAAAAGCGCACACTCACTCAACTTCTGAAAGAGGGGGTTGAGATGGAATTGTTTGCAATAAATGATATCGAATATACTGCTCACATGCTTACCATTGCGATCAAAGGTTTGGAATACCCCATGTTTATGAATAAAAAAGGTTATAAGCCGACCGATGAAAGCAGTCGTATGCTCGATATCATCTTCAATGGAATAAATAAGAAATAGGTTAACCATTCACGCAATCAACAATATATAAGGAATTAAGAATGATAGAGAAGAAAGTATCTACTGAATTTCCAGTGTTAAAAATTGATGATCTGACAATCAGCACATCAATAATTCAGGGGGGAATGGGAGTTGGGATTTCAATGGCAGGACTTGCATCCGCTGTTGCAGAACAAGGGGGTATCGGAGTAATTTCTTCAGTAGGACTTGGACTACTCAAGAATACAAAAGATAAGAATTATAGAAAAGGCAACATCACAGCTCTTCGTGAAGAAATCCGAAAAGCAAAGCTCATGTCAAAAGGTGTTATCGGATTGAACATAATGGTCGCAGTTTCAGATTATGATGATCTGGTTAAAACAGCTATAGAAGAAGAAGTGGATCTGTTATTTCTGGGAGCAGGACTTCCTTTAAAGAAGCCTGAAAATATTTCACTTGAACAATTTCGCACAATGAAAACAAAAATATTTCCTATTGTATCCTCAGCACGTGCTGCAAAAATTATTTTCCAAACATGGGATAAGAAGTTTGATCATGTGCCTGATGGTGTGGTGGTTGAAGGACCAAAAGCAGGGGGACATCTTGGTTTTAAAAACGAGCAGATCGATGACAGTGAATTTGAGCTTGAAAAAATTGTTCCCGAAGTTATTGAACAGATAATTCCTTTCAGAAAAAAGTACGATAAAGACATACCATTAATCGCAGCTGGAGGAATTTATACAGGCGAAGATATCTTCCGCTTTCATCAGCTTGGAGCTGCAGGTGTTCAAATGGGGACAAGATTCGTAGCAACCGATGAATGCGATGCAGACATTCGATTTAAAGAGCAGTATATAAATTGTAAAAAAGAAGATATCGGCATAATTAAAAGCCCTGTAGGTCTCCCGGGAAGAGCGATCATCAACAACTTTCTCAAAGAAGCAAGTGCAGGTATAAAAAAGCCATTCCAATGCCCATGGAAATGTTTGCGCACTTGTGATTTTAAGACTTCTCTCTACTGTATTGCAAAAGCACTTATGAACGCAAAGGTCGGCGATCTGAAGCACGGATTCAGTTTTGCCGGATCGAATGCATATCGAATTGATAATATTATCTCAGTAAAAGAGTTGATTGATTCTCTGAAGAAAGAATTTGAGAATGCCTGCATTAAATTCAACGAAATGCTGATTCCTGATCTTGCATTGGTAAGGATCTGACCGAGCAACTAATTTCTTGACAACTTTACTATTTGAATCTTAAAAATTTCAATTATGAATAATATATCTCCGACTTTTAGGAATAAAGGATTATTTCTTCTAATCACTATTCCGGTAATTTTAACCTACTTGGCAGTTGCATTTTATTTATGGCATAATGCACGACTCTTCTTGTGGGTATATCTGGCACTTTTCGTATTGATCAATTTTTTTCAGAGTTACTGCTGTGCTTATAGTGAATGCCCTTATATATATGGATTCTGCCATGCGATTGGAGGAATGACCATACCTGCAAGTAGGATCGCACGGATTTTTATGAACAAAGCTACATCAAAATCCCTTTTCATCATTGCAAAACTTCTGGTCTCTTTATTAATGCTCGGGATCATTGCTTTACCACTATTTTTTATTAAAGATTTAGGTGTTCTACTTTTGTTATTATATTGTTTAATATTTATTGCTCATGTGGAATTATCGATGACTATGGCTGGACCGGATAGCGACATGAAGGGAACCTGCATTACCGGTTTATTTCAATCTAAGAAGAGTATAATTAATCGTACTTCTGATATTTCTTCAGATCCTGATAGTGAGCAGGTGTAATACTGACAGCTGCGCCACCGCCTTCTGCTAATGAGAGGTTGAGAACAGTTTCATTATTAACAATAGCTTTTGCAATTTTATAGGACATTGGATTGTCCTTCCAATGCGCATCTCTTCCGTCTAGGTAAAGCGTAGCGACATACCATTGATTAGATTTGAGGAAATCAAGAGGAATTTCAGATGATCTGGCATTTTCGTCAGTAATCGCACCTATAAACCATTCATCCCGGTCTTTTGCTTTTCGCGCAATTGTGACATAATCTCCCGGTTCAGCTTCGATGATTTTTGTGTCATCCCAGTCGACGGGTACATCTCTGATGAACTGGAACGCATCGAGGAATCGTTCGTAATTTTCTGGCAGATCGGCAGCCATCTGCAGGGGACTGTACATAGTAACATACAACGCAAGCTGTTTCACGAGTGTTGTATGCACTTGTTCTTGTGAACCTGGTTTGTAGTAATCCATCTTGATTTGAAAGATTCCTGGTGTGTAATCCATAGGACCGCCCATTAAGCGCGTGAACGGCAAGATCGTTTCATGATCAGGCGGATTACCTGCACTCCATGCATTGAACTCATTTCCCCGTGCAGCTTCGCATGCCAGCCAGTTCGGATAAGTCCTGTGCAATCCTGTTGGTCGACATGATTCATGAGAATTTACCATGATCTTATTTTTTGCAGTTTGTTTCGCTACATGCACATAATGATTCATCATCCATTGCCCATCATGATATTCTCCCCGCGGAATGATCCTGCCCACATAGCCGGTTTTGACCGTATCGTAGCCATGTTTTTTCATAAAACCATATGCATCATGCATTCTTCGCTCATAGTTAGTTACCGAAGACGATGTCTCGTGATGCATGATGAGTTTCACACCTTTTTCTGCCGCATATGCCTGCAATGCTTCGACATCAAAATCAGGATAAGGGGTAACGAAATCGAACACCTCTTCTTTCCATTTTCCATACCAGTCTTCCCATCCGATATCCCAACCCTCGACAAGCACACCGTTAAAACCATGCTCTTCTGCAAAATCGATATAACGTTTTGTGTTTTCTGTGGTGGCACCATGACGTCCATTCGGTGTCAGCGATTCCCAGTCGGTTTCATCCAATTTTACATTGCCGACATCTGCGTAATTCCATGAATGTTTACCCACATGCAGTTCCCACCAGATGCCAATATATTTCTGAGGATAGATCCAGCTTGTATCTTCTATGTTGCACGGATCGTTCACATTCAAAATAAGGTTCGATGCAAGAATATCTTCTGCTTTATCGCTTATGATGATCGTCCGCCATGGTGTTTTGAATGGCGTTTGGATATAGGCAAAATTCCCAACTGCATCAGGAACGAGTTCAACTTCGAGAATGGATTTTTCTTTATCTATCAATATGTGCATAACCGGATAATTAACCAGTGCTGCTTCGTGGAGGTTGATATACAATCCATCATCAGTTTTCATCATAAGCGGTGTCTGAACTGCGTTATCTGCAATGATGGTACGTGTTCCTATCTCGCTGACAGTAAGTCCTTTTTGGGCATGAACTTCGCTGAGTTTTGACGTCGTGTATGCATATTCATTGGTATCATAATCTCCGGGAATCCAGAATGCCGTATGATTACCTGTAAGATTGAATTCAGTGTTTTCTTTATCAATTATAAAGTATGATAGATTTGGCTGCAGTGGAAATTCATATCGGAAAGCAACGCCGTCATTATATGCACGGAAATATATGGTGAGTTTTCTATTGCTGAGTTTCGGTTGTGTTAGATTAACGATCAGTTCATTATAATGATTTCTAATCTCTTTATACTCACCCCACACCGGTTGCCATGTCTCGTCAAAGGATGACGTTTCATACGATAATATTTCAAATTTGGTATTCAAATCAGACGAATTCTTGATTTCAAAACCAAGCATACTCGTTTCGATTACTGAATCACCTTTATACGAAACCTCGTAAAATGGAGTTCCAAAAAGACCAATATCGAATGTAATTTCGATATTTCGATCTGGTGAATAGAGTTGTAGCGCTTGTACATTCATAGCAATAAATATCCCACATAATAATATCATGAATTTTTTCATAGTGCATAGTAAAGAAATATTATCGGTTTTGTTGTCAATAAGAATATTTTCTTTGATTTTAAAAGTACAAAAGCATTTCTAATTATTAGTTTTTTTTGACAAGGAATTCCTTTCATATTTTTTCTCACTTAATAAACAAACAAAACAGATTAGAGGTATGTATGAAAAAAATAATTCCAATAATTCTTGTCATGACACTCATTGTATGTTCAGTACTCAACGCAAGTCAAAACAAACGTTATGCAATCAAATCAGCACATATTGTGTATGAATTGAGTGGAAATATCAGTGGTCAAAAAGAAGTCTGGTTTGACGATTATGGCA
Source organism: Candidatus Cloacimonadota bacterium (assembly GCA_016932035.1). Taxonomy (NCBI): domain Bacteria; kingdom Pseudomonadati; phylum Candidatus Cloacimonadota; species Candidatus Cloacimonadota bacterium. The sequence goes on along the minus strand of JAFGDR010000049.1, from coordinate 6,078 downwards.
TGAAGTATTATGAAGAAGAAAATACCACGACAACGATTAAGATGTTTGGTATTACCAGCGAGGAAAAAGAGCACACAATAGTCATTCATGATGGACAAACCCTGTACGATATCGATATGATAACCAAAACTGGTTACAAAGGCACAATGCCGGACATGAGTGAGTTCAAGGACATGGCAGAAAATATGTCCGAAGCTGAGCAGAAGAAACTCAAAGATGATATGATGGATCAGCTTGGTGGAAAAGAACTTGGAACTGAAATGTTCTTGGGTAAAAAATGTGAAGTCATGGAGGTTATGGGAGTTAAATCATGGTTCTACAATGTTATCATGCTGAAATCTGAAAGTAACATGATGGGTGTTGTATCCAATGAAACTGCAACAACCTTTAAAGAAAACATAGCAGTTCCAGCATCAAGATTTGATCCTCCAGCAGGAATTACTTACGAAGACATGCCCAGTTTTGGAGGTATGTTCAGTGATGAGGAAGACGAAGATGAATATTATGAGGATGAAGAGTATGGAGATATCCCAGTTCCCATTACGTTTGACGAATTCAAGAGTGGCATCAGTGGTATAAGCAGTTCTGGATACACTCAAACCATGGTGATGCAGGAAGAGGGCGAATATATGGCAATGTATATGAGCAGTATGGGTTCGATGATCATGGTTATGGGTTCGGGTTATACATCTGAAGATATGGACGAAGGATTCGAGTCTTTTACCCATAAAGGAAAAACCATGAAATACGGTACGATTGCAGAAGGCGGCAACTCAATCTCAATGCTTATGGTTCTGTATCCTTATAATAAATTGATGATCTCGATAAACTCAATGACCGGTCTTTCCAAAGATGAGCTCATCAAGATTGCAGAGAAACTAACTTTCTAATTTAAGCATGAAGTAATGATAGAAATTATTAAAAAAATTATAGATTGGGCTGAAAATGAGCCCGAGATCAGAGCCCTCATCCTTGAGGGCTCGATGGTTTCTGGAAAAAAGACCGATGAACTCTCTGACTACGATCTCAACTTCTTTGTTACTGATTATACCAAGTACATAAATTGTAATGAATGGCTTTATTCTTTCGATGAAGTGGTCATCTACCAAAAACCGGATTTCACTTTTAAGAAATGGTATATTCCAAGCAGACTGGTTGTTTATAAACATTCACCCCGCGTGGATTTCTCTTTCTGGAATATTGATATTTTGAAGCAATTTGTCGACATACAAAGATTACCTGACTTTTATAAGAATGGGTATAAGGTTTTTGTTGATAAAGATGACATTGCGTCAAAACTTCCTCAGCCTTCTCAAGATGGGTATGCAATTGTAAAGCCGTCAAAAGATGAGGTCTTAAAAAATATATATGATTTCTGGTACGAAGCATACTGTGTAGCAAAATATTGCCACAGGGGAAATCTGTTTTTCGCAAAGATGCTCGAGAATGGATATTTCAAGAAGTTCTTACTTCAAATGGTTATCTGGTATGAATCAGCAAATACAGAATGGAACAGAACCGACATCCACACAGAAGGTAAAAATCTCGAATCAGTTCTTGCTAAAGAACAAATGGAAAAAATTTCTTCATGTTTTTCCGGTTATTCAAAAGATGATATTTTGGCAAGTATAAAAGTAACCACGACCTTTTTTAAGAAATATTCCATGAATGTTTGTCATAATCTGGACATTGAATATCCATTAAAGAGAATTCAAGGTATTCAAGAATATATAAACAAAATACTGACTTAAGAGGAATATATGGATTATAAAATCGTTAATCGTGATGAAATAAAACTGGTTGGAGTGCTCTACCATACGACGATGAAAACAGAAAAAGGTATTCCCGGACTCTGGGATGATGCGTTCATTCCTCGAGCAAAAGAGATAAAGCATATTGTTAACCGGAACTGCTACGGACTCGAACTCTATCCTGATGATTTCATGGAAACATGGCAATTCACCTATATGGCTGCTTTTGAAGTATCTAAGCTAGATGATATTCCCATCAATATGTTTGGTGTCACCTTGCCTGCTGCGACCTACGCTGCATTTACGGTGAAAGGTAAACTCGATCCGGAGAAAATCAAAGAGACATTTCATAAGATCTATCATGAATGGTTGCCTTCCTCCGGATATACCTTTGCATATCCCTACGATTTTGAATTCTATGATGATGAGAATGATCGTTTTAAACCGGATGAGGATGATTCCGAAATCGACATCTACTTACCAATCAGAAAGAAATAACTCATGAAAAAAGTATTACTGTCACTCATTTTATCGATAAGTTTACTTACTACAATGTATGCTGGTGATGTATCAGATTATTCGATACTCGGTTTCTCTGAAGATAGCCGCTATGTAGCATTTGAGTTCAGCGGTGTTGCAGACGGTTCAGGATTTCCTTATATCCAGATCTCCGTTTATGATTGTCAGGAGCACACACTCACAGAAGAACCATTTTTCAATATTATTCAGATCCTCGATGATGAAGAGTTTGAAAAGGGTGTAGCACTTGCATGGGATAACTCGACTGAAGAGTTTGAAAAGATCCTTCAGAAATATAGCATTTCACCTATTGATAAAGGATTATCTGCGATCAAACGAATGGACTATGCACCAACGCTTCTTTCAGCTGGATTTGTTTTTTACGGAAAGCATGTGGTCATTGAACTCGAGGAGATCGAAGGAACTGAAACAATATATGATATGTACACACCTTCCGGAATTCGTGTCACATCACAGGTTAACGGGAAGGAAACGGTTCTTCTCAGCGAAGAGTCGAACAGGGATATAGGCAATCTTCGTTTTGATTATTCAATTGAAGAAATCGTTATTTGCAGAAACACCTTTGCTGCAATCATTTCTTATCATGCACCTGGTTTTGAGGGATACAATACTCGTCAAATGATCGTAGGGTATATAATCGAATAATGAGAAGAATTATTTTTTTATCTATAGTTATCATCCCTACGATTTTTTCTTGTTTACTTCATGCTGAAGAATCACAAACATACGATTTGAACGGTATAGACGGACCTTACCTATTTTACCAGGATTCCCTAATAAACGTATATTCAATCGAAGAACAAAATAAACTGAGCTCTCATACTGCTTTAAAAAATGACAGTTTTAGAGTCATCATCCCAAATAAATACCATGATGAATTCTGGTTTACGCTACAGGATGGACATGATGCTTATCCTTCAACATATCCTGCAGTCGAAAAGATATTTGCAGTTTCAGATATCGAAGGAAATTTCGAAGCGTTTGTTAGCTTGCTTCAATCAAACAAGTTAATCGATAATGACCTCAACTGGATATTTCAAGATGGACATCTCGTGCTGGTTGGTGATTTGGTTGATAGGGGAGAATACGTAACTCAATGTCTCTGGCTGATCTATAAGCTCGAGCAGGAAGCAGAAAGAGCAGGTGGTAAGGTACATTTTCTTCTTGGAAATCATGAGCTTATGGATTTGAAGGGGAGGATCGATTATGCGCAGGACAAGTATGTAGCTGCCGGGCAAAGGATCAGCAGTATCGAAGATCCTGAGGAAGCACTTCGATATCTTTTTTCGAACAACTCGGTTCTCGGTAATTGGCTGAGAAGTAAAAATACAATAGAGAGAATGGGTAATGTACTTTTCGTACATGCAGGATTGAGTTCTGAGCTTCTTGAAGCACAATATTCTATACAGCAAATTAATGATTCTATGAGGACATATCTTGGTTTACAAAATAGCGAAATAACAACAGAAACCGGGAAATTACTGTTCGGAAGATTCGGTCCTGTCTGGTTTCGAGGACTTGTCATAGACTACAAGGATTATTATACAAAAACTGAAGAATCTAAGCTCGATGAAGTTTTATCTTCTTATAATGCAGAAACTGTTGTGATTGGTCATACGATCGTTGATAGTATTGTAAGTACGGACTATGATGGTAAGGTTATCAGAATCGATATACATCAACCGAAAGAACGGGAAACAGGAAAAGCAGAAGCACTATTAATTGAAGGTAATGAATTTTTTCGGGTGAATGATCTAGGAGAGAGGTTTTTGCTAAAGAAAGAGAATTAACACATTTCTCTACGAATAAAATTTCTCGATTTCTTCACTTATTTTCTCAGCCGATAATCCAAACGCATCGAGTAATAAATGCGGTTGTCCGGACTCACCGAATCTATCATAAATCGCTAACATTTTGACTTTTACGGGATAGTGCTCTGCCAAAACTTCTGAGATCGCAGAACCCAATCCACCTGCCTGCAGATGCTCTTCGATAGTCATTACCTTCCCGAATTTCTTCGCATATTTGATTACACAATCCTTATCGATCGGTTTGATTGTGTGCATATTTATAATGGTTGGATGAATTCCCTTTTTATGGAGCAGCTCAACCGCTTTCATCACTTCCGCACCAATCGTGCCTGCAAAGAAAACAGCACAGTCATCACCTTCAATCAATACCTGTGCTTTCCCAATTTCAAAATCTGAATTCTCGTCTGTAATTGCTGCGGTTGCTTCTCGTGCTAATCGGAGGAATGCGGGACCTTTTAATTCTGCAATTTTCATGGTTGCTTTGTATGCCTGGAAATGGTCACACGGAACAACGACAGTCATGTGGGGGAGTATCCTCATCAATGCGATATCCTCGATTGCCTGGTGGCTGCCGCCGTCAGCACCAACGGAAATCCCACCGTGCGAACCGACAATTTTTACATTAAGTTGTGAATAACACACAGTATTTCGAAGTTGGTCAAATGCACGTCCGCACACAAAAACACCATAAGTTGTCACAAAAGGAATTTTGCCTTCCAAGCTTAGTCCTGCAGCAATATCCACCATATTTTGTTCTGCGATTCCCACATCGATAAAACGTTCGGGGAATTTCTCTGCAAACCAATTGGTTCGTGTCGAGGTCGAAAGATCGGCATCGAGAACCAGTACATTCGGATTTGTTTTGCCAAGTTCTATGAGTGCACGTCCATAGCCGTCTCGTATGGGGAGAATATCTTTTATATTCATGCATCCATCCTTTCTTTGATCTCTTTCAAAGCCTGTTCCAATTCATCTTTATTCGGCGCTTTTCCATGCCAGCCGGCTTTGTTTTCCATGAATGATACCCCTTTTCCTTTTACTGTTTGAGCAAGTATCATTGTCGGTTTATTTTTCACAGAATTGAATTCTTTGAAAGCGTTCAGAATCTCAGAAATATTATGACCATCAATAAGTATTGTGTGCCAACCAAAAGCATCCCATTTTGCTCTCAAGGGTTCGAGCGCCATCACTTTTTCCGTATCGCCATCGATTTGCAGACGGTTCCTATCTACAATGGTGCAGAGATTATCCAATTTTTTATGAGGAGCGAACATTGCTGCTTCCCACACCTGACCTTCGTCGAGTTCCCCGTCACCGAGCAAAGTATAAACGCGAAAATCTTTCTTATCTAATTTTCCCACAAGCGCGATGCCGCATGAGATCGAAAGCCCCTGACCTAATGAACCTGTCGATACTTCAACGCCAGGAAGCATATATGAAGCAGGGTGACCCTGAAGCCGTGATTTATATTTCCTGAGTGTTTTCAATTCGCTTCTATCGAAATATCCTGCATGTGCCAATAAAGCATAGAGTAGGGGAGCAGCATGTCCTTTCGAAAGGATAAATCTGTCTCTGTCTTCTAAGTACGGGTTTTTCGAATCGTAATTCATTTCATTGAAATAGAGAACTGTTCCAATATCTACTCCGGAAAGAGAACCGCCCGGATGACCCGATCCTGCTTCTGCGATCATGTCGATTATACTATAGCGAATATCTTCAGCTTTTCTTGTCAGTTGATCAATATCTTTTAATTTTTCCATCGTATCCTGCTTATATTTCATGATGACGAGTTCATTAATCTTATCATCAAATATTTTATGATTTTTAGATGACGGATGGATCAAGAGTGTCAATAAAAAAGAGTATTAACTACCTTTATAGATAAAATTTATCAGGTTTCTTGACAAGTTTCTGATTTTACTGACGTATTTTATACACGTATGATAAAAAATGAAAAGCTTGAAGGTCTGCAGATA
>JAFGDR010000048.1 GCA_016932035.1 Candidatus Cloacimonadota bacterium | reverse complement strand
ATTTTACAATAATATGCTTTCAACTGGGAACACAGTATCAGCGACTATTCCAATAGCAATTAAAGATTGTCTCGAAAATAAAATTATTAAAGAAAAAGATAAAGTATTACTAGTTGGATTTGGAGTGGGTTACTCTTGGGGTGCAACAATAATTGAAATCTAAAATTCAAGAGGAGATTTGTAATGAAAAAAGTAGTATTTTTTGATGAGTTGAAGGAAACACTTGAAATTGAAGACATTCATTTGAAAGAGGATACTATCCTCACAGAATTAGATGAATATGATTCATTAGCCATTCTCTCAATTATTGCATTAATTGATGAGAAATTCAATAAGAAAATATCGGGACAAGATTTTCAATCGATTAATACAGTTAATGATCTTATGAGATTAATTGGTTTTGATAATTTTGAATAATCCATTCTCTTTAGAAGGTAAAGTAATCTTTATTACCGGTGCTTCTTCCGGTATTGGAAGGCAATGTGCAATTTCTTGCTCAACCATGGGCGCAAACGTTATATTAGTTGCAAGAAATGAAGATAGGTTATTGTCTACCTATAATAAATTAAATAGTAAAAACAATCTTTATTATATTCAAGATATTACTGAATACTCTAGAATTAAGATTATAATAGATGATTCTATCTCAAAAGTTGGTAAAATTGATGGTTTCATTCACTCAGCTGGTATTGAAAAGACATTGCCATTAAAATTAATGACTCCAAACATCTACAAAGATATATTTAATATAAACATTATTTCTGGATTTGAGATAGCACGAATTTTAGCTAATAAAAAATATAGAAATAATGGAGCAAGTTTTGTTTTTATTGCTTCTATTATGAGTGTACTAGGACAGACAGGTAAGGTCGGATATTGTAGTAGCAAAGGAGCATTGGTGTCAGGTATTAAAGCAATGGCTTTAGAACTTGCTAAGAAAAAGATAAGAGTGAACTCAATCTCACCTGCTATCGTCGAGACTAATATGACAAAAAAGTTATTTGAAAATATACCACCTGAATCGGGAAAAGAAATTCTTAACATGCATCCATTGGGAATAGGTAATTCTGAAGATATTGCTCTTGCATGTGTGTATCTCTTATCTGATGCCTCAAGATGGGTAACTGGATCAAATTTGATTATTGATGGAGGATACAGTGCTCAATAATACTATCATATCATTACAATTAATTGAGGAAATATGATTAAAGGAAAAAACTGTAATATTTATGAAAATGTTATAATATATGATAATGTTATTATTGGAGACAATGTGACTATATTTCCTGGTGTTGTTATTGGCAGGCCTCCACTATCGTCAGGTGCGACTTATAGAAAGGCACATTACAATAATCTACCTCAGACAATAATCGGTGATAATTGTATTATGGGTTGTAATGTAGTATTGTATTGTGGAGTTCAAATTGATAACAATACAATGGTCTGTGATAATGCATGTATCAGAGAAGGTACAAGGATTGGTTCTTTTTCTTTGATAGCAATGGGAGTTACAATAAATTATAATACTATTATTGGAAATAATGTAAAAATAATGGATAATAGTCATATAACTGGTAATAGCATAATCGAAGATAGTGTTTTTATTGGTCCTCTTGTAATAACTGAGAATGATAATTCTATGGGGAGGATAAAGATGAGAATTGAAGAGATGGTTGGTCCAAAAATTTGTAAATTCGCTACAATCGGGGGAGGGGCAAACATTCTACCTGGTATTATTGTAGGGAAGAATTCCATTGTATCTGCAAATTCTTTAGTCAATAGAAATGTAAAATCCGGAGTAATTGTAGCAGGTAATCCTGCTTCTGAAATAAGATCTCTACGGAAGCGTGAATTGCTTAAATAAAAAATAATAATATTATTTCAAATTAAGGGAGTAGTATAATGTACAACTTTATTGTAACTGGCGGATGTGGTTTTATTGGAAGTCATTTTATTGAATTGATATTATCTAAAGGATATTCAGTTTTAAATATTGATAAAATGACCTATGTCTCTTGGGATAATATTGGATTTGAAAATCATAAGAATTACGATTTTTGGAAACAGGATATTTGTGATATATCAAACCTTCCTAAATGTGATTATCTCGTTAATTTTGCAGCTGAAAGCTTTGTTGATAACTCGATTGAGAACAGTGAAGTATTTTTTAATTCCAATGTTCAAGGAGTGCATAATCTTATCGAACACATAAGAATGAAAGCAAAATTTGACCGACCGGTTTTCATTCAAATCAGTACAGATGAAGTATATGGTGACACTAATACTGGAAAGTTTACAGAAAAGGATGTTCTAAAACCAAGTAATCCATATTCAGCTACTAAAGCCGCTGCAGAACAATTTGTTTTGGCTTATAATAGAACGTATGGTATTGATTATATTATTACACGTAGCAGTAATAATTATGGAATTCGTCAATATCCCGAAAAACTGATCCCTAAAACAATTGTAAGTGGACTTAATAATAGGAAAATGACTATTCATGGTGATGGTTCTTACATTCGTTCATGGATTCATGTGAGGGACAATTGCGCAGCCATATTAAGTTTGATAGAAAATAATTGCTTTAACGATATTTTCAATATATGTTCAGGTCTTGAATATACTAATCTTGAAATTGTTAATATGGTTTATGACTCTTTGGGAACAGATTCAAACCTACAATTCGTTGATAATCGCTGGGGACAGGATGTTAGGTATTCCATTTCGACTGACAAAATAAAAAATAAAATATCATGGAAAGTAAAATATGATATTAAAAAATCGATGCATGAAATGATAAAATTCTACAAGGATCATAAATGAGATTAGAATCGATCCCCAAGCATTCAGATGATAGAGGTTTCTTGGTAGAGTTCATGAGAGAAGATGAAAATTATTTGAATTTCAAAGGGCAAGTATATTGTTCTACAATATCTCCGGGTGATATTAGAGGAAATCATTATCATAAATACAAGAATGAAATATTTTGTGTAATGAAAGGGAAGTTGAAAGTCTTAATTCAAAAAGTTGGGTCTAGAAATATCGAAGAAGTTGTTCTCGATAGCAACAAAGAAAATATTGATAGAATCTTAGTTCTTCCGGGTTATGCACATAGTTTTGAAAATATTGGTGATGAAGAGACCATATTATTAGCATATGGAGATCAGGTGCACGATCATGATAATCCAGATCAATTCCCCTATATTATTAAATCCTAGTTTTGAAAGATGATAGTATAAATATTTGAGTGTGTATCTGAACTACTTTATCTAATATCTTCAAGTAACAATTGAACATTACTGGATGAATAATTAGCGAATATCTCTTTATCGTACAGTTAGTTCAATGTAAATTAATGAATAAATTAAAATATGGGATTTCTATGAATGTCATAAAAAAAAATTATTACATCAGAGGAATGAGGATATTCCTCATTTTTTTTCTACCATCATTATTGGTTGCTGATTTCATCATCCCATCTGAAGATCCAGTCTATTCATTCTTTGAGACAGTTCAATCTCTCAAATATTCTGAAGATATTACTGGATTCTACCCTCTATATCACGATAATGTTATCGAAGCACTTGAATTAATCCTATCTTCAGACATTTCAGTGATTTATAAAAAAATTGCCCAATATAATCTAAAAAGACTATCTTTAAAAGATAAAAACGGTTTTGAGTCAGCTGTATATCCAATACAAAAAATACCACGTTCTGCACTTTCAATTTTCAGCAACAAACTACTGGAGTCTAAACTTCTTGAGTATGAAAAAAACGAAATAAGTGTTTTCTTTTCCGGTATTATAGGAATTGATTATGACTTATATAAATCGGATACTGAAGATAAACATAGACTGTTAAAGTATTATGGCCTGGAATTTGGTGGAAATATAACAAACAATATCGGACTGTATTCTTTATTCAGAAAAGGTCATTATACCGGAGATCCCTATTTCACGAGAAAAGATTCAGTACAACTTATCGCAGATAACTGGGAGAATCCAGAGAAGCTTGAGATTCAAACCGAATGTTTTATTAAGAACAATATTATAGATGCGGCTATCGGATATGGAAATCTTCAGATTGGAAATTCAATAACAAATTCCATTATTTTTACTAAGGTTATTTCATCTTTGCCTTATATCAAATTATCAAAACAATTGGGTAATTTTTTCTATGTTTCTTTGTATTCCCAGTTAGTTCCAGACAGTCTTGGAAATGAAGATGAATATAGCACTAAATCTCTTGCCCTTCAAATGATTTCTTATAGTACAAACAGGATTTTTATAGCAATTGGGGAGAATTCATTATATGATGACAGAAATTTTGAAATATCATATTCAACTCCTTTGGTGATGTACAAACTTGTGGACTTCTCTAATCAATCAAGAGATAATGTGAATGCGTTCATCATAATAAATTATTCACCCTTTGATGGTTTCATGATGTATAATAATCTCTTTATAGACGATGTAAAAGTTAGTCGTTTGACTACTGAGAAATACCTTTCAGGCTTTGCAGAACAACTTGGCTTGTCTTATTCATTCAAGAACATCCCACTCAATGTATCTTTTGAGGGGACAGCAGTTGGTCCAAGAACATATTATCATAGAAGGCAGTTGACGTATAGTCATAGAGATCAATTACTTGGATTTCAGGATGGATCGAATTTATTAAATTTAGCCTTTCGAGTTCAGTATTTAATGCCAGGGCTTGAATGCACTGTTCTTTATGAAAACATGCAACAGGGTAGTATTAGCAATGATCCCTTTGCAAAAATTCAAACAAATGAAAAATTTCTTGCTGGCAAAATTAGTAGAACTCAGAGGATTGATGCATCGATTAATTATAATATAACTTCCCACTTGAATATACATCTACAATATGTATATGAGAATAAAGACAACAGGGTGAAGAATTTTCTATATTCAGGTATCGAGTTGAGATATTAAAGGAGACTCATGAAAAACATTTCCCTCGCACCTAATGGAACTGAATATCAATTGCCCACAGACTTACAATCAGAAAAAGAATTAGAAGAACTCAAGAGAATAACCGAGGAACAAAGCAAACTCGGACGGAAGATAGTAGCAGTCCAGGGCATGGGTTTTGTCGGTTGCGTTATGGCTGCTGTGGTCGCTGATGCAGTTGATGAAAATGGAAAACCGCTCTATTTTGTACATGGTCAACAACGAGCTTCCACACGTTCTTTCTGGAAAGTGCCAATAATAAACACAGGAGTTCCCCCCGTGAGTTCCTCTGATGCTGAAGTACCCGAGATCTTCCATCGAACAGTTGTAGAAAAGAAAACCCTTCGTGCAACTTGGTTGAACTACGCCTATGAAGTTGCCGATATCGTTGTTGTTGATATTCAGCTTGATGCAACAAAACCAGCTTTTGGTGATGCAGCACAGGGATATTGTGATATGTCCGCTTTTAGAGATGGAATGAAAACACTGGGAAAACATATTAAACCCGATTGTCTTATTCTGGTTGAAACGACCGTTCCTCCCGGAACCTGTCAAAAAGTGGTAAAACCACTTATTGAAGAAGAATTTAAGAAACGTGGCATAAACATCAAAAAACATCCTCCGCTTATCGCACATTCATATGAACGCGTTATGCCCGGAGCAAAATATGTGAGTTCAATACGTGATTTCTGGCGAGTATTTTCCGGAGTGAATGAGAAAAGCAAAGACATTGCACGAGAATTTCTTAATAATATTTTAGATACAGAAAACTATCCTCTCACAGAACTCGATAATACCAATGCTTCTGAACTCTCAAAAGTCATGGAGAACTCTTACCGAGCAACCAATATAGCACTCACGCTTGAATGGGCTAAATGCGCTGAAAAGATCGGTGTCGATCTTCATAAAGTTCGCGCAGCCATTCGAAAGCGTAAAGGAACTCATGATAACCTTCTGCGTCCAAGTTTAGGGGTTGGTGGCTACTGTCTCACCAAAGATCCTGTGCTCGCTAACTGGGCAATGGATGCGATCTTCAATATCGATGAAGATCTTAAGATGGCAGTTCATTCGGTTGACATAAATGATACTATGCCGCTCCATACGATCGATCTGATCAAGGAAGAGTATCCTGAATTAAAAGATGTGAAAATTGCTGTGCTTGGTGTCTCATATCTAGAAGATCTTGGTGATACACGTCACTCACCCTCTGAGACATTGATCAAATTTCTGAATGAGTACTGGGCAGTTGTTAAAACTCATGATCCATATGTGGAATATTGGCCAGAAATGGAGAATGTTCCAATAGAGAAAAATCTTGAAGATGCACTTACGCAGGCTGATGTCATTATCTTTGCGGTTGGTCATTCAGACTATATCAAGCTTGACCCGAAAGATGTGATCAAGATGTCAGAAGGTAAACCGCTTATCATTGATTGTTCAAACTTTCTAAATGATGATACAATAAAGAAATACATAAAGTTGGGATGCAGGGTAAAAGGAGTTGGGAAAGGACATATTAAGGATCTAGGAGTTAGGGAATAGGATTTAGGGTTAGGGATTAGAATTTGGGAGAATATTGTAACATATAATTAATTTATAAGGAGGAATCATGAATTATAGTGATTTAGATGTTTTCAAGAAATCACACCAACTTGTTTTAACACTCTATCAAATAACAAATAAATTTCCTAAAGACGAAAAGTATCGTATTATTGATCAGATGATACGGGCAGCTTATTCAATTCCTGCAAATATTGTTGAAGGGAATTCAAGGAACACAACAAGAGACTATATTCGTTTCTTATATAATTCAAGAGGGAGTTTAAACGAACTTAACTATTTCCTTCTACTATCTAAAGGTCTTTGTTATATAACATCCAGTTTGTATAATGATCTAATACTTCAAACAGAAGAAATTGGGAAAATGCTCAATGGCTTGATATCCTCACTCAAAAAAAAATAAAAATAATACTAAATCCTATATCCTAATCCCTACATCCACTTCATATCTTTAAATCCTCTCCTCTTCATCCTTTTCTTAATCAATTCCCTTTCTCAATCTGACAATAAACACAGTACCTTTCGGTTTATTATCCTCTACGAAGACTTCACCTGCATAATCTTTAATTGTCTGTTTTACTATATGTAATCCAATGCCTGTATGCCCGTCTTTTCCAAAAGAATAACCTTCATAAAACACTTTTTCCTTTAAATCATCCGGTATTCCAATACCATTGTCAGCTATTCTTATCTCACAGAAATTACCTTTATAGGAAACACCAATATCTATTGATGAAGTCTTGCCATGTTGTATGGCATTGCTGATGATATTTTTAAATACAGAATAGATAGACTGGTCTGCATACGCTCTTCCATGACCGGAAATGCTTATTTTGATATTTTTATAATCCTGAGCAACATCATGTAAAACATGCTCGATCTCGTACTCATCAAGCTGTGCATGAGTCTCTATCGCTTTTTCTCTTGATCTCTGCTTCCTTATCGTATCCATGCTCATGTTAACACGTTTCTCGATTTCATCAAGCATTTGATCGTCTTTCTCATCCTGAAAAATTTCTACTGCACTCTGGATAACTGAGAGATCATTCGTTACATCATGGCGTAAAATTGAATTCGCCATTTTGAGCTGTTCACGACTAAGGCTGAGTTCTTCCTCAGCTTTTTTTCGTTCGGTAACATCATAGATCGCACCCTGAAGGATATTTTTATTTCTCGTATAATCAAAGATAGTCTGAATGTAATCATGCACCCACGCTATCTTGCCATCCTTTCTGACAATCCTGTATTCTCTTTCAATGTCGAAGCCGTCAGACAGTATTTTCTGATCATGTGATCGTGCAAGACGCTCTTGATCATCTTGATATATAATCTCTTCCCAGCGGGGATATCCATTGATGAATTCAGCTTCTGTGTAACCGGTAATTTCTTTGACTGCTCCATGAAAATAGATGGGAATACCATTTAAAAAACTCCTGAATGCAATCCCGTGAAAATTCTCAACAAAAGAACGATACCGTACTTCACTCTCCTCGAGTTGTTGCTCCCAGTTTTTCCTTTCTGTTACATCCCGAACAACACCTCTCGATCCAGCAGGTTCACCCTTCTCATATTGTACGACCGGTTTTATCTCAACAGTAATGCTTGATCCATCTTCCGTTATTGCCGGCACCTCGATAATCTCACTAGATCTACCTGTTTTAAATGATTCGTTGTAACGGGAAACAAATTCTTCGCGTTTTTCCGGTTCGACCAACATACTGAACGGTTTTCCTAAGAGTTCACTTTCATAATAACCAAAAATCTTACATAATGCATCATTAACAAAGGTGAATTTTCCTTGCAGATCAGTATTATAGATACCATCAGTTATATGATTCACAAGGTCTCTATATTTTTTTTCACTTTCGAAAAGTGCTTCTTGTGTCCTTTTCCGTTCTATTGAATATCGAAGGATCCTCACAAGCACGTCTGGATTAATATTACTTTTCGTTATATAATCCTGCGCTCCTAACCTGATTGCATCGAGCGCTATCTTCTCATCTTCCAGCCCTGTCAGAACGATAATGGGTACTTTTTTCTCACATTGCAAGAGTTTTGTGATTGTGCTCAATCCATTGCTGTCGGGCAAACCCAGATCAAGAAGGATCACATCAAAGTCCTGTTCAACACAGAACATAATAGCTTCCTGAAGGGTGTGTGCTTCAGTAAAAACTGAATTACGCAGACTCGTATCAAAGATATATTCTTTGATAAGCTCAGCATCACCTGGATTGTCTTCTACAAGTAAAATATTCAGCCTAAAGATCATATGCATCTCCCCTATGAACGTCCATGCTTGGGAATATTCAACGTATAGCTGGTGCCCTTATTTATATTCAGTAAATAGGTACCACCAAATTCATACACCAACATATCAATTAATGATAAACCGAGGGTTTTAGGATTTTTTAGATCTATTTCTTTGGGGATACCCCCACCGTTATCTGATATCTTTAAGATCACATTTTTTTCATCCTGCGATAATCTTAGTTTTACAGTTCCTTTTTCCATATCCTCAAAAGCATATTTAATTGAATTCGTAATAATTTCATTCAATATTAATCCGAGTTTACTTAACTTCTCAGTTTCAAAAGATACTTCATCGAGTGAAAATGCAAGCTTGACCTTGTTATGAATATCATAGTTTTTCTTTATCTGTTCAACAAGTAAGGTAATATATTCTCCCAGTGTGACTTCAGACATGTATTCTGAACTGAGCAATATTTCGTAGGCACTCGACATAGCCCTGATCCTGTCCTGGCTTGCTTCGAAACCCTTGACCGCATCCTCTTTGGAGTTGATCGAATATTCCTGGAGCTGCAATAAACCGCAGATCGTTTGAAGATTATTTTTTGTTCTATGATGAATTTCTCTGAGCAGAAGCTCCTTTTCCTTTAATTCTCGTTTTATCTTTTCTTCTACCTGTTTGCGGTTGATGGCAAGTGCTATTTCCTGGGATACAAAATTGAGTATCTCTATATCATTCTTTGTATAAAGGTTGGGATCGATATAGCTTTGGACTGCTATCACACCAATTTGACCACTATCAATACAAAGTGGAACACCCAGCCAGATCTCAGATAATCTTCCGATGACCTCAATTTCTCCTTTCTCTGCCAATTCATGTTGTGTTTGTCTGGTTGCAAACAAAGGTTTACCCGTTGAAAGCACATATTCAGTCAAACCCTTTCCGAAAGGACGCCCCGAAGGCATATGATCCGGATTTTCAAAACTTTCATCTGCATAATATCCAAATGAGATGTATTGTTTCTTGCTGTCGTAAAGTGCTATATAGAAGTTCGTTGTATCAATGATATTACCAAGATATAACTGAATTCGTCTGTAAAGATCCTGAATATCATCCGTGGTGCTTACTGCGTTAGAGATCTTATAGAAAGTTTCCTGAAGCTTCTCTGCTTTCTTCCGTTCTGTGATATCTAGAAACGATCCCTGAAGCTTTATTGGTTTTTCATCTTTATCACATATGATCTTTCCGATCGAATGCACCCATCGAATCTCACCATTAGGTCTCACGATCCTTTTCTCGATAGCATAGGGTTTTTTGTTTGCAATCGATTCTTCAACTGCTTTTGCAGCTTTATCTCTATCATCCGGATGGATTGATTGCATACCGATCTCTTCAGTTGGACTGAATGCTCCCGGCTCGAAGCCGCAAATACGGAAGAATTCATCGGACCACAAACTCTTTCCGGTTTCGATATCCATTTCCCAGTGCCCGAGATGAGCTGATTCCTCTGCTGTTTCGTATCGTTCCTTTGCTATCCTCAGCGATTCTTCTGAAATCTTACGATTAGTTATATCGATGGAAATAACAAGCAGACATTTCTCTTTATCATAGAGTTCAAAGGGAATTTTTGTTGTTTGAGACCATCGTACTGTCCCATCCTGATGAATAAATGATTCTTCAGGAATGAAAAGGGTAGTATTCGAATCTATTGATTTTTGCTCACGTGCCCGAAACTCCTGATAATCTACTTTTTCAAACCATTTTTGTGCGATCTCATAGTCATATTTGCCGACAAGCTCTTCCGGTGTCGTGTTATGCTGCTCAGCCATAAGACTATTAACGAGCAGATACTTCCCATCTCGATCTTTTATAAAGATACTGCTTGGAACTGTATCGATGATCTGGCGGAGCATGTTCTGGTTATGCTGAAGTTCTAATCCAATTACTCTCTGTTCTGTTATATCAAGGGTAGTTTCAACAGCACCGATCACCTTTCCTTTATCGTCAAACACAGGTCCGGCATAGATCATCCAGTATCGACCATCAGGTGTCTCCATTTCCCCTTTAACGATCTCACCCGTTTCCCACGATTTTCGAACAGGGCAGTTTTCACATTCCTTCTTCCGTGATGCCCACATCTCATAACATTTTTTCCCAACAACTTCATCCAATTCCATTTGAACAGATTCACAGGCAGTCTTATTAGCCCAGATTATTTCATGTTTCAGATCATGATAAGCCACAAGCGTTGGAGTACTATCCAAAATGACAGATTTTTCTTGCGCATTCACTTGTTCAGTTATATTGTAGAGAGCTCCTTGTAGGATATTTTCTCCATTGACTTCATCATATACTGTCTTAATATAATCCAACACCCATTTGGTTTTTCCATGTTTAGTAATTATTCGGTATTGACGATTTGCGATATATCCTTCTTTTTGGATTCCTTTTTTTGAGGATTCTGCAATTAGTTTCTTAAGATCATCTTTGTGAATGATCTGATCCCAGCGTGGATTTCCGTTAATAAATTCTGCTTCGGTATATCCTGTTATCTCCTCAACAGAACCATGGAAATAGATTGGAGTCCAGTCCATTTTACTTCGAAAGGCAATACCATGGAAGTTTTCCACAAATGAGCGGTAACGTTCTTCGCTCTCCCGCATCTTTTGTTCCCACTCCTTTTGCTCAGTAATATCCCGTATGATTCCAAGGGAACCTACAGGTTTACCATCTTCAAAGATAATGGTCGGTTTGATCTCAACTACTCTTTTTGAACCATCTTTTTTAATAACTGGAACTTCTAGGACATCGTGTGCTTTTTTATTTTTAAAAGAATCTTTGTAAGCTATCAAGAATTTTTCTTGTGCTTCAGGAATTATGAACATTCCAAAAGGTTTTCCTAAGATCTCATCTTCTTTATAACCAAAAATATCACAAAGTGCTTGATTGACAAAGGTAAGCTTACCCTGATTGTCTGAGTTATAAATTGCATCATTAAGAGCATTAACGATTTCCCGAAATTTCTTCTCACTTTCTGCCAATCTCCTTTCTGACTCTCTTCTTATAATGAGATTTGCAGTATTTGAGGCAATCGTTTCAATCAGTTTCTTCTCTTCATCCAAGAATTGATTCTTCCGGTCAGGTATCACTTTCTTTGTATAGTCAACTCGCACAAAACCCTTTTCTTCATTATTGATTATAATCGGTGCTTCCAAATAGTTGTAAGTTTTTTTATAATGCTCCGTCGTATAATATGTATTGTCATACTTAACTGTGGCTTCTGTAATATCTGGAAATTGAAATCCTGCAGGTAGTATTTCAGCTATTTTTTGTAGTGACTCCACAATAGAAAGATCAGTATTATTCTCGATTTTCTCAAACTGATACAGTGTCGACATCTCCTTTAGGCGTTCATTGAGGTTATGTAATAATTTTTCTTTTTCTTGCTTTGCTTCTTGCTGCTGTTTTGATTTTATTGATTCTATTTCGATCTCTTGAAGTCTTTTTAACTCAGTTATATCTCGTATCACGTCATTGATGAACATAGGTTTGCCTTTTTCATCGTATATCACTGCATAACTTTCAAAGGTATGAATCATTTTTCCACTTTTTGTTTTAAAACTCAATTCACCCTGCCAGCTTCCATTTTTCATAACTGATGCAATTACTTCCTCTTTCAATTTCTTTTGCATATCCGGAGGATAAAATTGAATGAATGATTCCCCGAGAATTTCCTCTTTATCAATTTCAAGCATTCGACAGAGTGCAGGATTAACATATTCGGTGATTCCTTCTACCGTAGCCATGCCAAAACCAAGATTTGAGGATTGAGCAAATTGTCTAAAAACTGACAGTTCAATTCCTGAATCCGATCTAACCTCGGGTGCATTTTTTTTCTTCTGGTCACTTTTTTCTGTCATTATTGCTCCTTGTTTTAAATTTTCGATTTACTGAGCACGCTCTATTTATACATAATATAGTCACAATTTTCGTGCTAAAAATTATTAATGTGGTGTTAATTCCCTCTCGTTTTCCTGTATCTTACATTATAATAGACAGATACAATTTCGATAATAGTTTATATGTCTCTTGTTAGGTCATTATTTCTGCCCTTAATATGCTAAAAAGTGCGGAATTAATTCCGCTATGTGTAGAGTTAATTCAGCGATTTATGATGTTTTTTCAACAAACCGGACTATTCTATATGCAGTATCTTGCCAACATACTCGTTGGTTCGATCAGAAATGTGATAAAAATAAATACCGGAAGAAAAGATATGAGTATCCAAATGTATTGCTTCACCCAATGCACCGAAATTAATTCTTTGTTCATGTATAAATCTACCTCGAATATCATAAAAGCTAATATCGCAGGAAGTCTCAAATTCTCTTAGAATTTTTATTTTTAAGTTCTCAGAACAGGGATTTGGATAAAGTAATACTGCGCTCTGCGAACAGTGTTCTTCAGTTAATATACTATCCGCATATTCAAGCTGAACATCTCGATCCTGGTTCCACTGTGCAATAACATTCTCAACAGTCAATGGAATTCTTATATCAGGAACAACACCACCGGTAAGTGTAGAATCTGAATCAAGCTGAATGACTTGATTTTCATTGAGGGAACGAGCTTGTGGAAAAATGAGGATCAATCCTTCAGGCAAAAAGATTGGATCGTAATCCACCATACCAAATGATCCATTCGTTCCCCAGGAAGAGACAATCCTCCCCTTCTCCAAACGCTTGATCATCATTGCCAGTCCTTCGCCGGTACTGATACAGTTTGGATCGATGAGTGCTACTACATTACCATCATACCGGGGTGTGATCGGTGTAGTCCATAGTGTGAACATGATAGCGTAATCCATTTCAAAAGGACCTGTTATATATTCATAAAAGGACGCTTCGTCGTAGAAAAGTCCCATCATGACAGCAGCCATCAGATCATTACCTCCCATATTGAATCGAAGATCGATTATAAGATTATTCACATCATTGGCATTGAAATAATCGATTGCTTCCACTACTTCGATGAAAATCTCACTCTCCATAATCTCTTCTGGAGTCATAGCGTCAGAATCTTCAGCGCCGATCCTGAGATACCCATTCCCGCTTTGCAGTATATGATACTCGACATAAGTCTCAATATACGAAAGTGATGCAGTGTTTAAAACAGCAGCTGTGAAAAGTTCAAAGTCATCTTCATAAGCATCGAGAGTCATAGTCTCTTCGGAGTCTGTTTCATGATTTTGATAGGTAATCGTTGCTTGAGTACCGATAGCATCCCTGGAAAGCATGGTATACCTGCTGAGCAGTCTCCCTTCGAGTGTTGCATAATTTCTAAAATAATTCCAAAGTTCTCTTTGAGAAACAGCATGAACATCAACACCATTCCATGATATAATACGATCGCCTGTTCGCAAGCCATTTTCATATGCAGGACTTCCTTCGAGTACAAGTGTCGCCACTATTCTTCCATCAGAAATTGGCATAATGTTGAATCCATAGCAACCAGCCAACTTGTCCTGTTTAAATGGATCTACATCACCGATCAGGCTAATATGACCATCTGGCACGTCATTTAAATATTCAAACAGCGTTTGTATAAACTTCACATTATCTTGTGTATCTTGTGCTTCGATGATTTTCGGACGGGTCTCAATCACCTTTTCCTCCCAATCGATTGCTTTCCATTGTGTAAAAGCATATCTTAAGGATAAACACGCTTGCAATGAATCAAAAGATTCGATCCAGGTGAGAGAACTATAATCAAATTTACTGTTACCTTTGCTAAAACTGTCATTATCGTAAAGACTAGGTAGATTCTGTTCACCATACAATGGCATCATAATACAAAATGCAATAATAGTTACACTTAAAAACATACGTGAGTTTGTCTTCATAGAAATCCTTTTCAAAATCAATATCTGTTATTCAGTATCTTATTTCTTATTCCACTTCGCAGCTAAACCAATACCGTTTTCCCGTTTCGATCCATGCATCAATCCCAATTTTTTGTATATTTCGAATATTTTCCATACATGCATTATAAAAGACCAGACCGAGTTGATTTCTTAACAAATCACACTGCTCGAAAGAGCTACATTCATGGCAGCCTTGTAATCCTTTTTCTCGGCAACAATGCCAAACCGTACACTCAGTATTATTCCTTTGTGTACATACAATCGGGCACTTCATCTGAGTGAGAAACTCAAGATTTTTCTGGAATTCCTTATAATCTTTGAAGTGATCAGCAAACATTGCCTTAACAGTGAGCTCATACTTATATTTTTCGAGCTGCTCTTTTAGCTTTTTCGCTGCGTGAGCAATATCTCCTGAATAGCCGCCACAATCTCCGCAATACAATCCGCAATACGCTACAAGTTCACGTCCGTTGCTTGTTTCATTATTTTTCATTGCTTGATGTAATTCTGGAGACTTATTCTTAACCATTCGTCTGCAAAATAGCCGTAATGGCTTTCGATCACTTTGTTCGTAAGATCGCATATCGATGTTGCTCCGAAAATCTGCAGTGTCTTTCCGTCTGAACTCGCTGCGATCTGATAAAAGTAATCACTATTATTTATCTCTTCATAGAAATGTGTATAATACTTCCCGTTAGGTGCAAGAAAGTTAATGATATCCTTTGCTTTTTGAAAATCTATTGTACCATATTCTCTGAGGAGAATCCTGTTCAATGCGTCATAACGCCATTGAGAATCATCCATATGGTCTGCAGAGATCATGTTTGTCCAGGGTGCCATTGAACACAAACGCATCGATGGATTGATATACATGTTTGAAACAAGGACAAGATCGGGTTTATCTTCACGTTGAGGAGCAAAATAATATGAGCCTGGTACAGCATGAGCTTTGAAGGTTGAATCGACAAATCCCATTTTATCATAGAACTCTTCAGGATCATAGGGTTTATCAAATTTCTCGAATAATCCGGTGTTGAAATAGAAGAATGTATCGGGATATACATATGTATCACTGCGGATCTTCAGGCCATAGTAAAGTGCTAATGTATCATATTCCGCAAGGAATTCCTTTGTCGGGAATAGCCCTTCTTTGAGAAGATCCTTTTTGGGAAAAGAGAGAAAGTCAAGACTGTCTGCATATGCACCGGCTTCCAAAACAGCTCCCCTGCCGGACTGTGCGTCTGCAATCGAATAGAGCCATGGAACGCCACGCGGTGCGTGGATCATCACCCGTAATGCCTTATGATATGTCGATCCATAATGGGCAGCATGACGAACGAGAAGCAGGGAATTTAGACCTGGCTGTTTAGTATTGAGATTGCCGGCGGGGACCATATCAACTCCAATGGCAAGACCGTTTGCATTCATTGCAGTTATGGAGCCGACCATACCTGGTGCTGTTACTGAAATAAGCGGAACACGCTGAGGATAATCAAGCATGGGATCAGGATTATAAATGATCATGCAGGCAATGTTCTGAAAAATATCAGCAGTCGGGAACATAAAATCTCTGCCATAATAATGAGTCCCATCTTTCGTGCCTTTTTTGCATATTGAAAATGCATTGCAGAAGAGAGGTGGTTTAAGTTTCGTGCCATCGATTCCAGGTATGGATTTCCATAAACCTTCAATGTTATACGTCTGTGAGAGAATAAAATCAATACCGACATTCAAAGCAAACAATTTATCAAGATTGACCACCGTGCTGGAATCCGCTTCTTGACAGCCGGCAACAATACCAACCATCTCGTTCATATACTCCTGCGGCATGACTTTACTGATTCCCTTATCATTGCTTTTTATAAAGTCTACCATCAGCTTTCCCAGCAAACTCTTATATGGTTGCACATATCCGGGTTTGAGAAATGCGGGTACAATTCCGTCTAAGAATTGTGTGCACATGATCTCAATCTTGTCATGTGCGATCAAACCAAACAGATATCCCATCTGAAATCCTGTTCCTTCCAGATAATAGACATCTTTAAATTTCTTGGTTTCATAATTAAAAACATTCTTGCTGTGTGCTTTAATGCCCCTTTTCCCCTGAAAGAACATTACGGTATCGATCTCAAATCCATCTTTTTCAAATGCCTGTGTCAGTTCATAGGTTGATAATTTTGGCACAGGTTTACTTACGTCAGATTCCTCCCTTAAGATTGTTACGGTCTTAACTCGCGAAAATCGACTGCATGCTGCAATAATCACAATAATAAATAGAATGAATAAAAGATTTTTCTTCATTATTTCTCCTAATGTAAGATAATATATGCGATCCCTGATACAACGAGCTGGATCGTCACGTTATCAAGTCCATGGGTACTCACTGCTTCGATCAGGGCACCGCCCAAAGCGCAGATCGCACCTACAAACAAACTCGTTCTGACATCATGTGCGCTGAAAAGCAATGCTAAAAATGCTGCTAGAAATCCAACAACAAGCACTCCGATCGATCCTTCAATACTCCGGGTCACTTTTACTCCAAACATAGAAGGAACTTTATACGTATGTTTCCCCCATTTCGCACCAATCGGTTCTCCCACTGCATCTCCACAGCCGCACACAAAATAACCAATATACGCAAAAGGATAGAAAAATACATTTGCAAGAACTCCTCCGAGGGCTGTTGTCGCAAGTGGTATAAGTATGAAAGCGCTTCTCCTCGGTGAATCTTTAGAACGTGCGAGTGCTTCATAAAAGGGAAATCCACTCCCTTTATGCACGGCAAATAGTATAACTATTACAACGATTATACCGAAAAGGATAACTCCTGGAAGTCCAATTACGATTTGAAGAATCCCGGCCATCGAAAATATCATAAAATGAAAGACCTTCCTTGTATATGCAGTTTTGAGTCCCTTTTTGACTTTCAGAATACTGGCAACCCACGAACAAAACCATGTGAATATAATGAGAATTGGTGTCAGGACAAAAAAAACATGCCAGGCTGGTATTGCTCTGCTCAGAAAATCGATAATATTATTAGCAATACCAAGAATTACCGGTTCATTGCCGGAAGGGATATCTGCATAGTAATATCGCTGCATGGGCATCTCCCCCATGAGGATTGAAGGTAATAACATAAAAAGGATTGACAAAACAAGTGTGTAAAAGATTTTTTTCACGTTTTGGTGTGCAATAGAATGATTACGGTGAATCATCGAATCCTTTATAAATTTATTGATATTTGTTAGTGATTAATTATGGAAAGCATTGTCAATGTTCTTAATATTTCAATAATTAAATTGTTGGCAATCCCGTTATTTTATGACAGTTAAACTCGGAGGACAAATGAAAAAATATATGATACTTGTTGTATTGATCACTATTATGGTTTCGTGCAGCAGTTACTATGTTTCTCGGCAACCCAAAGCCCTCATCGGTTCATGGGAAAGAACTGTTAATAACGAAGAGACGGCTCTCAGTGCAAGGCTAACATTCAAGGAAGATCAAACATTTTCATATGTTATAAACGATCCGGTTTTAGGTCGCATTAATACGCATGGCGATATTAGTATTATGTCCAAAAAAATCGCTTTCCTGAGTGATCTTCAATGTAAAAATGCAGGTATCTATTCCTATTACATTGAGAATAATAACACATTGGTTTTCACGCTTGAAAATGACATGTGTAAAATCAGAAAAGAAAGCATTGAAGGTACCTGGCAAAAAGTAAAATGAAAATTGCTCTTGGTAAAAACTGCCCTTGCTGTGGAAACGTAAGTAAACATCGTGATCATAGGACATGGCTTATGAAATTTCTTGGGATCAAGAAGTTATACATTTGCACAAAGTGTCGAATCCAATATGTAATTCTATTTAATGGATTGGGCATCGGACTTGGCAGATGTCCAAAGGGATCCGAATATTGGAAGGTAACAAAATAAGGAGTTTTTGTGGCTATATTACTTAAAACATCAAAAATGCTTGAGATGCAGATCGATGACTTTCTGAATGTCATCAGCGAGGCAGGAATCCTTTTCAAAAAAGGGCTTATTGATTATTTAAAAGATAATTCGGCCGATTTTGAAAAAAGATTACATGCAGTGTCCGAGCACGAACGGAAAGCTGATGAACTCAGATTGAGCATCGAAAAAGAACTCTATATCCACACACTTATTCCTGAAAGCAGAGGCGACGTTCTTGCAATCCTTGAAAATACGGATAGAGTTATCGATGATATCAAAGAAGCACTCCAGGTATTCGCTGTCGAGCGACCAGAAATTCCTGAGTTTCTCGATGATCTGTTCATAGAGTTAGCAGATTCTTCCATTGAATCGGTGGAAAGTCTTATCAGAAGTGTACGAGCTTTCTTCAAGGATATTGCTTCAGTGAATGATCATATCTACAAAGTAAAATTCTATGAGAGAGAAGCGGACAAGGCTGCAATGTCTTTGAAAAATGATATCTTCAATGCTGAAATTGACTTAAGTCACAAGATCCATCTTAGATTCTGTGCTCAACAAATTGAGAAAATATCCGATTCAGCTGAAGATATGAGTGAGCGCTTGGCTATTTATACGATAAAAAGACAGATCTAACGTATGATATATCTCCTTCTTTCCAGCGGTTTGTTTTTAGGATGGTCTCTTGGAGCTAATGATGCTGCAAATGTCTTTGGTACAGCGGTCGGCACAAAGATGCTCAAATTCCGAGTTGCCGCCTGGATTGCTGCTATATTTGTGATACTTGGTGCTGTTATGGAAGGTTCTGGTGCAAGTGGTACTCTTGGAAAACTCGGATCCATAAATACAATGCCAGGTGCGTTTACCGTTGCACTTGCAGCTGCTCTTACCATCTTCTTTATGACAAAACTGAAACTCCCTGTTTCCACAACTCAAGCAATCGTTGGGTCGATTATAGGATGGAATATGTTCAGCGGAGCTATAACAGACTTTTCATCACTGACGAAAATTGTCGCCACATGGGTCATCTGTCCTGTTCTTTCTGGAGTAATCGCTATTCTGCTCTACAAATTATTTAAACTCTTCCTTGCAAAAGCCAAGATACATCTTCTTGATCTTGATGCATATACAAGGATCGGTCTCATCATTGTTGGTGCTTTCGGTGCATACAGCCTTGGTGCAAATAATATTGCGAATGTAATGGGAGTATTTACTTTCTCATCTCCTTTCCATGATGTAAATGTATATAATTTATTTATAATAACAGACACTCAGATACTGTTTCTTCTTGGCGGCATAGCAATTGCAGCAGGCATTTTCACCTATTCTCATAAAGTGATCAAAACGGTTGGAAAATCATTATTCAAACTCTCCCCTGTCACAGCATTGATCGTTGTCCTGGCTCAATCCCTTGTGCTTTATCTTTTTGCATCAACAGAAATTCGTGACGCTCTCACATCGATTGGTTTTCCTAAATATCCGCTTGTACCTGTATCAAGTTCACAGGCTGTAGTTGGAGCAATTCTTGGTATTGCAATTGCAAAAGGAGGACGAAATATCAAATTTGATGTTATGGGGAAAATTGCTTCAGGCTGGGTTACCACACCGATAATTGCATGCATTATCTCATTTGTCGCCCTTTTCTTTGTTCAGAATGTTTTTGACCAGCAGGTGTATCATAAAATTGCTTACTCTTTGTCCCCAAAGGTAGTTCAGAAATTAGATAAAGTTGGATTCCCTATTCATAAATTAAAGGATATTGATGGTGAACGATTCTCAACTGGATTGCGTTTCCTGAGAAATTTGAAAAAACTCAATCACCTTTCCGGTGAAGAGAAAGCACTTATATATTCCACATCAGTTATCGATAGCTTCTATATTGATCCGGAATTATTCAAACTGATTGAATCAGAGCATATTCTAACAGATAAACAAATAGAATCCCTTACAAGCATTTCCGGTGAATCATTCTCTCATGAATGGGAATTGAGAGATAGACTGATAACTCTTTCATCAGAATGGAAATTAAAATCGCAGAAACACCGCGATTATTCGACTTTTAACAAAAATTTAAACAAACAATATGAATATGTATATAGTCTTTTTAGAAAATATAAATCTTATTAAATAAGGAGTATTATGCAGAAACAAACAATAAAAGATCTGGATGTACAGTACAAGAGAGTTCTTGTAAGAGTGGATTTCAATGTTCCTCTCGATGAGAATCAAAAGATAACAGATGATACGAGAATACTTGCAGCATTGCCGACAATTAAGTACTTGCTCGATCATAATGCTTCGGTTATCCTCATCTCACATTTAGGCAGACCAAAGGATGACATAAAAAGCATATTCAGTCTAAAACCTGTCGCCAAACGCCTTTCTGAACTTCTTGGCATGGAAGTAAAGTTCGTTAATGACTGCATTGGAGCCCAAGTTGATGATGCTGTTGAAAAGATGTCTCCAGGTGATGTAATCCTTCTCGAGAATACACGCTTCCATCCTGAAGAAAAGAAAAATGATCCCGAGTTTGCAAAGAAACTAGCTTCTATCGCCGATATATTCGTTAATGATGCTTTTGGTACAGCCCACCGAGCACATGCTTCCAATGTCGGTATTGCACAATTACTTCCTTCAGCAGTTGGGTTTCTCATTGAAAAGGAAATCAAGTTTTTGAACAAGGCACTGCTAAATCCTGAAAAACCTTATACCGCAATACTTGGCGGCGCAAAAGTATCTGACAAAATCGATCTCATTGAACAGCTTCTGGAAAAAGCAGATTACATCCTGCTTGGTGGAGCAATGATGTACACATTCCTGAAAGCATTGGGTATCTCAGTTGGAAAATCCCTTGTTGAAGAAGACAAGATTCCTGCTGCCCTGGACATCATCTCAAAGGCGAAAGACAAGGGCATAGAACTAATTCTCCCCGAGGATACAGTTGTCGCTAAAGAGATCGATGCCAGCGCAGAATTTTATTCTGTGCCTATTAATGCTATTCCTGATGACATGATTGGATTGGATATCGGTCTACTCACTGTTCGCAAATACTCAGAGATTATAAAAAAATCTAAAACCGTCATCTGGAATGGTCCGATGGGTATGTTTGAGATACACAGTTTTTCCCACGGCACAAAAGGAATTGCAAAGGCTGTTGCAGCTTGCACCGGAACTACTATCATTGGTGGTGGAGACTCAGCTGCGGCAATCGAACAATTTGGCTTTGCTGATAAAGTGTCACACATCTCTACAGGTGGTGGAGCTTCTTTGGAATATCTTTCAGGCAAAGAACTTCCCGGAATAGCTATAATCCAAGATAAATAAAAAAAGGACACAATACAGTGTCCTTTATACTAAAAGAAAATTACTCTCTATGAGTGAATTGATTGAACTGTCGCTATTCCTGCGCTATCCTCCCTATCAACATTATTACACCCAATCCAATAAAAGAGCCGATAATATAATATATGAAATCAGTCCATGCAAAAGAGTTCCCGATAACAGTTCTCACAAAAAAATTACTTCGAAGAACTTCAAGGAAAACCGGTTTCCAGAGTTGTGTAAATTCTATCAAGCTTGTAGTAAAAAATACGATCAAGGCAATTGTGACTGGTTTTAATTTTCTGAAAATCAAAAAGAGCACCAAGCACCAAAATATCTCATAAAATACACCACAGAGAGAATTATTCACCCAATCTGCTTCTCGTCCTTTATAGAATTTTGTAAAAAAACCAAGAGGTATAACTAAAAAAAGTGCTATAAAAGCATATATGCTTCTACGTTTCATGTGTTATCAGATTCTCTTATAAAAACAGAATTATTCGATAATCTTCAATCCCAGATCATTGATCAACTTCTCATCAACCTCCGAGGGTGAATCGCTCATCAAATCGACCGCTTTTAAGGTTTTGGGAAAAGCGATTACATCTCTGATTGATTCCGCTGCTGTCATGATCATAACAATTCTGTCAATACCGGGAGCAATACCACCATGAGGTGGAGTGCCATAATCAAATGCCTTGAGGAAGAAACCAAATCTCTGCTCAAGCTCTTCACCTTTGATGCCAATCACCTCAAAAATTTTTCTTTGAATATCAGGTCTGTGGCAACGGATACTTCCCGATGAAAGTTCGAGTCCATTACAGACCAAATCATACAGTTGCCCGATAATGTCGCCATATTTATCAGGAATATCCAGATACGGGATATGCTCATCTTTTGGCATCGTGAACATGTGGTGAGCTGTCTCCCATTTATTATTTTCGTCATCCCACTCAAAGAGTGGAAAATCTGTGACCCACAGGAAATTGAATTGTGAGGTATCTATCAGATCAAGCTCTCGGGCAAGATGATTGCGCAACTCACCAAGAACCTTGCATGCAATCTTTTCCCTATCAGCAACAAAGAGGATCAAATCACCATTCTCGGCTTTCATTTGCTCAATGATCTTTTTCTTAGTTTGTTCAGTGAAAAATTTATCGATATTTGAATGAAGTGTTCCATTCTCAACTTTCATTCGTGCTAATCCCTTGCCCCCAAGGTGCTTCGCAATATCTTCCAATTTATCGATCTCTTTTCTTGTATATTCGCCACATCCTTTGGCATTGATTGCACGAATGCATCCTCCTGATTCTGCAACTGAAGCAAAAACCCTGAATTCTGTATTTCGTACGATATCGGTAAGATCCTGAATCTCCAGATCGAATCTCAAATCTGGCTTATCGGTTCCAAACCTTCTCATTGATTCATAGTAGGATAATCTAGGAAAGGGAATTGGTAAATCAATATCTAATATCTCCTTGAATATATAAGCAAACATCTCTTCAATAACTTTAAATACATCTTCCGGAGTAACAAAACTCATCTCAAGATCGAGTTGTGTAAATTCGGGTTGACGGTCAGCACGAAGATCTTCATCCCTGAAACAATGGGCAATCTGAAAATACTTGTCAAAACCACCAATCATTAATAGTTGTTTATAAATTTGAGGAGATTGAGGGAGTGCATAGAATTTTCCTTTGTATTCTCTACTGGGTACAAGGTAGTCCCTTGCTCCTTCCGGAGTACTTCGAACCATCAGAGGTGTTTCAATCTCATAAAAATCCTGTTCAGTTAAGAATTTCCTCATTGCATATACAATGTAATGACGTAGTATGATTTTTCTCTGCAAGTCCTGTCGCCTCAGATCAAGATAACGGAATTTTAATCTTAAATCCTCGTCGGCGACAACTTTCTCGTTTATCTGAACGGGTAGTTCTTTAGATGAGTTCAAGATTTTAAAATCCTTTGCCACCACTTCGATCTTTCCGGTCTTCATCTCGGGATTTATCATATTCTCAGGTCTGGCTGACACTGTGCCTTTTACAGCAACAACATATTCAAGACGAAGATTATGTGCCTTAGTTAAAAGCTGAGTCCCGTTCAATGGATTGAATACAACCTGTACAATGCCTTTTACATCTCGCAGATCAATAAATATAAGATTCCCCATATCACGTCTGTTGTGTACCCATCCCATGAGCATAACATCTCTTCCATCATCTTCGATGTTCAAATTTCCTGCATAATCAGTTCTTTTCCAGTTCTCTAATAAGTCAAACATGTTACTCCATCAAATTTAATTTATAGTATGAATTAAACCATTCATAAAATTTCTTTAAACCACATCCTATGTTCGTTTTAGGTTTAAAATTAAATAATTTCTGCGCCTTTGATATATCCGCGTACGTTCTTACTACATCACCTTTGGGAATTGGTTGTTTATCGATCAGAACCTCAAATTCGAAATTTTCAGAGATCGCTTTAACCAATTCATCAAGTGTAATTGGCTCATTGTTTCCAAGATTAACGATCTCGTATACTCCTTTATTTTTCATAAGCCAGTTGAGGGCTTTCACCACCCCATCAATAATATCATCAATATAGGTATAGTCCCTGGAGGTTGAACCGTCGCCATAAAAAGGAATTGCTTTCTTATTAATAATATATTGTGAAAATTTGTGAATTGCTAGATCAGGACGCTGGCGGGGACCGTAGACTGTAAAAAAGCGCAAACACAATATATCCATATCATAAAGGTAATGATAGGTGTGACAAAGGAGTTCCCCAGCCTTTTTGGTAGCTGCATAGGGTGAAATCGGTTTGTCTACAGGATCATCCTCAGAGAAGGGTACTTTTTCGTTATTCCCATACACGGATGAGGATGAAGCAAAGATAAATTTCTTTACATCATGATCCTTACAGCATTCAAGCAAATTATGCGTGCCTTCGACGTTAACCTTCTGGTAATAGGGCGCGTTCTCAATTGAAGGACGTACACCAGCCATTGCAGCGAGATGTATGACGCAATCAATTTCATATTCATTAAAGAGAATCTCCAGAAGTGCAAGGTCTGTTATATCACCCCGTAAAAAAGTGAATTTTTTCTCTGCATGAGGATGCTCATCAATTAATTTCAAATTATGACTTTTGAGAGCAATATCATAAAAATCACTAATGCTATCAAGTCCAATGATCTCTTCACCTTTTGTAAGTAATTGCTCAACAAGATGTGAGCCAATAAATCCTGCAGCACCTGTTATGAGTATCATACGGCATCTCCTTGATAGGATTTAATATATGTAACAACTTCGTTCTTTTGTATTTCTGACTGATCCTTTTGTTGAATATCTTTTATTACGTACATACCTGTCCTCAGCTCTGTTTCTCCAATCAATATTGCAAAAGGAATGTTATTTTTATCACAATATTTTAGATTGCTGCCGACTGATGAATCCTCATCAGCAATAAGTGCAGAAATCTCTGCTGAATGTAGTTCCTGCATAAGTCCAATCGATTCTTTAATCGCTTCATTCCCGATAGGGATAATTAATACTTCCAGTGCTGACGTATCAGGAAATTTAAAACCGCTTTTTTCAAGTGATAGAATTATCCTTTCCAATCCCATGGACAAACCAACTGCAGGTGTTGATGGTCCTCCAAGATACTCAATCAAGCCGTCATACCTTCCTCCCCCACCAAGGGCATCCTGGGCACCAAGGTAATTGATTTTATACTCGAAAGCTGTTTTTGTATAATAATCCAAACCCCTGACAATTTCGGGATTTACAACATATGGAACATTCATCAGATCAAGATATTTCTCAACACCATCGAAATGTTCTTTGCATACATTGCAAAGATTATCGAGCATACGCGGAGCATTGGTAACAAGCTGTTGGCATTTCTCATTTTTACAGTCAAATACCCTCAGGGGATTATGCTCCATTCTTCGCTGACAGTCGGTGCAATATTTTTCTTTATCTTTAGTTAAGTATTCTTTAAGAAGGATGTTGTACTCACTCCTACATTCAGGACATCCAACACTGTTAATTTCAAGAGATACGTCTGGCACTTTCGCTTCCTGTAATATCTGCCACCCAATCGCAATTACTTCAGAATCTATGATTGGATTTGAAGAGCCAATGCATTCGATTCCAAATTGGACGAATTGTCTGTAGCGTCCTTTCTGAGGTCTTGAGTATCTGAACATCGGACCTTCGTACCATAATCGCAGCGGTTCTCTTTTTGAAGAATGAAGGGCATGATCAACAACCATCCGAGCAATCGATGCAGTTCCCTCCGGTCTGAGTGCAAGTTCTCTGCCTTTTTTATCTTGAAATGTGTACATCTCCTTTTCAACAATATCAGTGTCTTCACCAACACTTCGCTGGAAAAGATCCAGTTGTTCAAAAATAGGTACTCGAACTTCAAAGTAGTTATTCAAAGTGGTAACGTGACGAATTATACTCTCAATGTAATGCCACTTTTTGATATCCTGTGGTAATATATCATATGTTCCACGCGGTGCCTGGTATTTCATAAGCTGTTGTAAGTCTTCTCTATCTTATTTTCGTTCGGGAATATAATATTTCGGTCTTCTGTAGAATATTCTAAACAGGATTATTGCAAGTATGATTCCGATTACATCAGCGAGCAAGTCATATTTATCCATTGAACGACCTGATATAAATCTCTGGTGGACCTCATCAAATATGCCGAGAATAGCCCCGAAGATTAACACAGCTACAAAAGCATTCAGCAATGTGTTGATCCTGTCTTCCTGTTTGAGCATCAAAAGAAAAAGAATTGCCCAGATGCAGTATTCGGTCAGATGAACGACCTTATCTGCAAATTTTGGAAGAACATCCGGAGCTTTGAAATCCGGCAAAGAGGACAATGTCAGCATAAGAATTGTCCATATGATAAGAGCTATTCTGAATCCCATTTTCATATTTTGAGAAAAATTTGCGGGTTCTTAATGTGTCAAGTTTTGAAAAAATATGTGATACGTAAGCTTATTGTGTTGCTATGCTGCTAAGATAAAGATATATACTGAACGGAAAACGTTTATACTTTGCTTTTAATAGAAGGTGTGGTTTGTCTTTCGTAATCCAATACTGAGTTTTTCCATTTTCCTTAAAGATATTATTGGTCAGAATGTCGGTTTTCGAACTTATCTTGGAGTCAAATTCTATAGCAGATGTGATCATGTACTCGTAGCATGGATATTTTTTCCTCTGAAATGAAAGCTCTACTATCTTCTCCTGTTCGACTGTCAGTTCCCATATCCGATAATTACCATAACAGGTGTATGTTGCTTTTTTAGGAACTTCTTGAAGTAAAGAGAAAGTCATACTGACTATATCATAGATCGGGGTGTTGCAAGAAAGAGTATCAACTTTTTCAACCATTTTATCACGGATTACTATCTTTCCATCAGTCTGGTCAAAAATGATAACTTTCTTCTCTTGAACATTCTGTTGATAGATCGTTTTCCAGAAATGTTTTGGGATATACTTATCATCGCAAGAACTTACATAGGTATTTTCAACCGGAAAAAGAGCTGATATCAATCCCTTCGATGTACTTTCAAGTGTTATAATTCTTGTAGAATCACCAGATTCAACCCTTATCGTGACATGAGCAACAGGAAGTCCTGCATAATGAATTTTATACTCATAAATTGTTGCTTCTGCCAAACAAAGAAGAGGTATAACCAAAATAAAGAGAATCAACCAGGACTTATTCTTCACGTGCTGGTTCTACTATGCTTAAACGTACATTGGTAATGCGTTGGCTGTCTATCGATTCAACAGTAAACTTATAAATATCCTTATAAATGACCGTCTCACCTTTGTGGGGTATTTTGCCAAAAAGGTGATAGAGAAATCCCGAGAAACTATCAAACTTGTCGGCGACATCAAGTTTGAACTTCTTGCACACTTCATCAATATCAGTAGAACAGTCTATAATATATTCGTTTTTCGTAATGGGCTTGATTTCGATCTTCTCGACATCGCTTTCGTCCAGAATTTCACCGACAATTTCTTCAAGCACATCTTCAAGGGTTACTAATCCAGTTGTACCTCCATACTCATCAACTACTACTGCCATATGAATCTTATTTTTCCTGAAGTAACTGAGAATGAAACTGAGCTTCATATTTTCAGGCACGAAATAGCATGGGCGCATCAATTCCTTTATCTTCTTTTGTGATCCAAGATTTAGTATGATATCTTTGCTGTAAACCATCCCAATGATATTATCCACCGTACCGCGATAAATCGGTATACGTGAGAATCCACTATCTTTGATCACCTGGACAAGTGCGTCAAATCCATCCTCAATATCAACAGCATTTATATCTATTCGAGGTGTGAGTATCTCTTTGACCTTCGTGTCTGAAAATTCGAATGCGCTGTTGAGCATTTCCCTTTCTTCTTTGTGGATATCAACGAGATCAGGGGTTTCATCATACACGATGCTTTTAATGTCTTCAGAGGTGATTTTTATATTCGAATCAATCAAACCATGATTGGTTCCGTGCGTAAAAATGTTGGTAAAGAGCTCTAATATTTTCACTATTGGAAATAATATGATCTTAAAAAAACCGACCGGAAGTGAGATAAAGGTTGAGTATTTTTCTGCATATTGAATGGCAAAAACTTTCGGTACAACCTCACCAAAAATGAGGATAATGACTGTGGCAAGAAAGATTTCGATTGCCAGTGCAATAACATGACTTAAGCCGGAGACCGAATGTGCTATATTAAGCGCAATCATCGCTGCTATTGAAGCAAAGGTTACATTAACGATCGTATTTCCAAGCAGAATAGTAATCAGAAGCTGTTGGGGATGCTTAAGAAGTTGAGGGACATATTTGTGTGACCATTTTTTTGAATTCTCAAGTTTTTTCAAATACATTTTTGAAAGAGAAAAGAGCGCTGTTTCAGATGAGGAGAAAAATCCTGACAAAACAAGAAAAACAAGCATTAAAATTATTCTAACAGCCATTATATTCCCACCTTCTCTAAATCTTGAATATATGTTTCTGTTAAGATCTCCATGAGCTTAAGTTTGTCTGGATTATCATGTTCATAGCCAATGAGGTGCAGCATTCCGTGTGTAACAAGTCGTTCAAGTTCGTTCTGAAGCGTAACGCCAAACTGGCTTGCCTGTTCCTGCGCTTTCTCGGCAGAAACATATACATCTCCAAGAATGTGAAGGTCGCTTGGCAGATATTCTGTATGAACATTAAATGACAGCACATCTGTGGCACGATTTCTATCAAGAAATCTTCTATTTAGCTCATGAATTGTTTTGTTATCTGTAAAAACGATGTTAAGGATAGTATCTTGTGAGAGACCTTCTCTATGCAAAATATGCGTAATAAGTTTCTGTATCCGCCGTTGGTCTATTTCGGCGTCTGTTTCGTTGATGATCTGTTGATTACTTTGTTCCATTTATTCAGGATATGCAATACGTTTTTGATAGATGCCAAGTAAAATAGGTATCATACTTTCCTGTAAAGTTTTTAATTCCTTCAAAGAGATACCACTCTCAGAAAGTTGATCGGTATCAACCAAACGTTTAACTGTTTTCTTTACGATATTTTCAATATCTTCAACGGTAGGTTCATCCAGCGACTTCGTTGTAGATTCGACCATGTCGGCGATCATTACGATAGCAGCTTCTTTTGTCTGAGGTTTTGGTCCGTCATAATAGAAATCCTGTTCGTCGATAACCTCTTCCTGTTCCAGCGCTTCATTCAAGAAGAAACTTATCTGCGAAGTGCCGTGATGTTGTTGAATGATATCGACAATTGCCTTAGGAATATGATGGTCTCGTGCAAGCTTTACGCCGTCGTCTACATGCTGTTTTACGATTTTAACGCTTTGAGTTGCTGTAAGCTGCTTGTGCATGCTTTCTTTCTCAGCAGTATTTTCAGTAAAATATTCAGGATTCTTTGTTTTTCCTATATCATGATAATAACTTCCCACTCGTGATAGGATTGGATTTGCCCCGATTGCTTTAGCAGCAGTTTCAGCCAGATTTCCAACAACAATACAATGGTGATATGTGCCTGATGAAACCTCGGTGAGATTTTTTAAAAGAGGATTGCCAAAATCTGCGAGCTCCAGCAGGTGAATATTCGTTATAACAGGTAAGCGTTGTTCAATCGGTGCAAGCAATGTCATGCTTCCTACCAGGGTGATCAAAACAGAAAGCAAGCCCCATTTGACATCATTTAATATATCGAGTATTTTTATATGCTGAAGAGCGCCAAAAATTAATACAAGCGCAATAAAAAATATGAGCATGTAAAAAGCTGCGTTATAAAAATCCCTTCTACTTCGAGGATTTTCAAGGGGGAGCACCGCACTCATTCCAGCAATACAGATGATCGTGGTCGGAATGAATTTCCAGCCAAGTAGTCCGGATAGGAGGAAGAAGTTCACAAAACCAAACATAATTGCTGCAGGCACATCGATTAGAAAGGCAAGCAAAATGACGGGAATTCCAAATGGAAGAATGTACACAGACCAGTTTGTGAGGTTTGTGATCATAACAATGAGAAGGGCCATGCAGGCAGTGAAAATCAAAAACGTCTGGAAAAAAGAGAAGGTCGTAAGAAGTTCCGGTTTCATAAAGTAAGCGAGGATTATGGATAAAGAGAGTACAAGGAAGATATAAACAAATTCTGCTATCGATGAAAGGACATTCGAACCTGATCGTTCAGAAACCATCCGCATTTGCTCAGCTTGCTCAAGAGCGTTGAGTTTTCTCAACATATCACCTGTAATCCTCTGATGTTCCTGAACTATAAGTTCATTTTTTAAAACTTCACCGAGTATTTGTGGGACACTCTCACTTGCACGTTTCTTCGCAATATCTGTTGCAGTTTTATCATAAAGTATGTTTGGTTGTAGTATTTTCTGTAATATCTTGTTTACGATCCCTTTCCACTCATCTGTATTGTATTCAGGGGGCAATTGATTGAGTATATAATTAATTGCTGTATCTTTCGTAAATAATTCATTGATAGGAACTGTTTTTTCAATATTCCCATCCAGCAAGCTTATCATTTCAATCTTTGGTTCATCCTTAATGATACCGACTGCGAGAACACTTTTTACCTGCAGAAGTAAGAATTCATATATTTTTTCACGGTCATATTTGTTCTCAAGCAACACAAGTTCTTTCTCTGTAAAATCATAACCAGCTTTATTTATCTCAATTAATCTTTGAGCATGAAGTGTATCCTTTGTTAAGAGGTTACCCAAAAAACTATATAAATCGTTTACAGTGGCTTGAACATCGAAAATAACATCATCTGAAAATTGGTATTTTGGCAAAACACGACTTTCAGCTATAGCTTGTTTTTCTTTCAGAATTTCCGGATCTTCATAAATATAGAAATTAAATGGGGCAACAATCGTTTGGTTTGAAATCTGTCCCACATTGAATGCTGATTTTCGGACAATAATTTTTTCTTGAGTAATAAAAAAATTTATTAAAAAAATCAGAATAGTTGTAATACCAACTGCGATGAAGGCTTGTGATATTTTCTTGGTTGGAATATATGTTTTCATATACTATATATAATTAGATTTGCTGATTCTTTTGTCAAAAAAAGTAATTTATTAAACTCGAGGTAGTACCTTAGAATGATTCATTGATATGGAATTCCAGAAATAAAAAAGCCCCTTAATCCTAGTTGAATAAGGGGCTTTAAAGAATGTATATTAGTCTCGGGGTATTCGAAGAATCTGGTTAGGATAGATCAAATCGGGATCTTTGATCTGATCTGTATTTGCTCTGTAGATTTTAGGCCACTGGAATGGATCGTTATAGATCTCAGGATAGCTTGATATCGTCCAAAGGCATTCACCCTTGTATACTTTCCAGCTTGAAGGAAGTCCGCGAGGTATTTTGAAAACCTGTCCGGGATAGATTAGGTCAGGATCTTTGATCTGATCTCTGTTCGCACGGTAAATGATTCCCCATTTTGCAGGATCATTGTAGATATGCTCATATCCAGCGATTTTCACGAGATAATCACCTCTCACAACTGTGTAATTATCCTCATTGTATTCACCATAAGGATACATGTTTTCCTTGAGCATCTCAATACGGTTGTCGATCTCTGCAAAATCATTCTGGAATTGGGGAGCTCGTGCTAAATTCTCGTCTTTCAGACCTTCATATTGAGCAATGAAATTTTTAATCTCTTGATTACTCTTATATAATTCTGAATTTGGTAGTTGGTCATAATAGTCGAGTTTGTTCTTAATTTCATTCAGTTTCTGTTCGAAATCAACCAAGTCGCTATGAGAAACCGTGCCGATTGAATTCATGATTCGCGTATAGATTACATCATATTCCTGGTCAAGGAGGTTTATCTCTTCTTTGAGTGTAGCGATTTTCTGATCATTCTCAGGAATCTGTGAACAGGAATTTGCCTGACGAACTTGGAGCATCATCATCTCATTTTCGAGAGCTTCCCAGTATCTGAGTGTTTCCTCTTTGGAAAGATCTTTATACTCTTCTTCGGTAAGATATCGAACTTCTGCTTGAAGGAATGTGGGTAGAATAATCATCAATACGAATATTACAATATACTTTTTCATGTTACTCCTCCCCTAAAAAACCTTCGTCTTTTAGCTGTTGTTCGTAATCCTTAAGGTTTTGAATTTCGATTTTCTTCTCCTGAAGTTCCATTTGAAGAGCTTCGATCTCAGCGTTCTGTTCGCTAACACGGACCTCGCATTGTTCTACTTTCGCACGAAGGTCATCCAGCTCTACCTGGGAAATTGGTGGAGGTGGTTTATGACAACATGCCGAAAGAACAAAAAATGCGATCAATAAAAAAGTTATGATCTTAATTAGATTCTTTCCCATACGTTCTCCTTTCAGAGTGTGTTTAGATATTTCTTCTTTTAAAGCTAAGTGTGTGTCAAGTTTTTCTTAAAATGTTTGTAATTTCTCTACATTATTTCCGAAATTTTTATCATGTTTTATCTTAAAAATATAATAAAGACCTATGAGTGCTGGCAAAACAGAATTAAAGAAAAAGATAAGAAAAGTCGATGTTACGGCAAGCTCAGGACTAATGCCATATTTTGAGAAGACCTCGATAGCGAAGGTTTCACGGAGTCCAAATCCGTTGAACGAAAGGGGAATAAGGTGGGATATATGAATAAGAGGAACGGAAATCATAATCCTAAAAAAACTAATATCTACAAAATGACGCATCAGAATAAAATACTGAAAGAAGGTTATCAAAACAAATATAATCTGTGCAAACATTATCTCAGGCACCTTTTTCAGATAATTTAATAGATACGATTGTATCTTTTCATTCTTTGTGAAAAAAGAAAATAGATAGATGATATAAGGAAGAAAAATCACAGCAACAAGAACAACGATTTTTATTACAATGTTTATACTTGAAAAATAGAATATCGAAGCAATGGCGGCAAAAAAGAGATTTTTCCATGTGAGGAAAATACGTTCAACCCCTATTGAGGCAAGAGTTGCTTTCTTTTTATTATTAACAAAATAGATTTTTCCTACAACACCAATACCACCGGGACCTAAAAAACGAAGAGCTAATCCAACAAAATACGATTTCAATATTTCATATTTTTGGGGTGAATAGTCAGAATTTAGTTTTAAATATTTACCCCAATTATATGCTTGGATGAGAAGTTTGACGATTGTTGTGATAATTATAACCAGGATAATCCAAATCTTTATGGAAAAGAAATCTCGAGCAAGCGCATGAAGATCGAGTTTTTTGAAAATAAAGTATAAAATTAGGAGTGTAACGATCAATTTTAGAATAATGATTATGATCTTTGAAGTTCTTGAGTTTTTCATTAACTTACTTCCATGTCCATTTTCCAAACATTCCTGTAAGAGAATAATAAATTAGATAATAGGGATATATGAGAACATACAATAAATCCCATAAAATAAATCTTTCTTTGTGTTTGACAAGCCCGGAAATCCAAAAGAATAAAAAAGAACAGTAATATATCACAGGTACGATCCAATCCTTGAAAATTATCATGTGTAGAGGTAAATATAAATAAAAAAAGAAAATAAGTATCGATACAAGTTTATAAAGTGGTGAGGATAAAGAAAATTGCCCATACCTTCTTTTTTGTTGATTTGAGTAATTTACTTTCAGGGGATGCGTATAGACCT
>JAFGDR010000047.1 GCA_016932035.1 Candidatus Cloacimonadota bacterium | reverse complement strand
TGATTCCAGAGTTTGAATACGGAACCAGTCTGGTGGATATGATGGGTATTGCTGAGCAGCAGTTATTCAGACTTACAGAAGAAACATAGCTAACGTCAATAGCAACTTCAAGAAAACTGAAATTGTCAACTCTGTCTTGAATATGTTGCAGAAACAAACAGGTTTTGTTATTAATACAACGGTATACAAATTATCTGTTAGACTTGAAACATGAAACACTTACGAGCACAATTAGTCCGAGCTATGATCCAGTACTTCGGTGCTGACAATCGGAGGATCGAACATGCTTTGCGCGTATTGCACCATGCTGAACTTATCATGGCGAATGATAACTCCTGTGATCCGGAAATTATAATTGCTTGTGCTCTACTTCACGACGTTGGAATCAAAGTGTCAGAGGAGAAGCATGGGTACAACAACGGCAAGACCCAAGAGGAATATGGTCCACCAGTCGCGGAGAAACTGCTTAACTCAATCGCTTTTCCTTTTGAGAAAATTCAGATAGTAAAGGATATAATTGGAAACCACCACTCCCCATCAAGATACGACTACCCGGAACTTATCGTACTAAAAAATGCAGACCGGGTAGTGAATCAAGAAGAAAAATAAAAAAAGTCACTTTGTGTCAACAATTTATCGGAGAGGGTTATGAACAACAATTGCATCGAAATTTGCAAAAATGACCTGAGGAAGTCGCTCCCTGATGTGGCCTATAATTCAGTGGAGAATAACTTTTTTGTTTTCTGGGCAGCCGCTCCGGGCGAAGACAGCCAATCGGCAGATTACTTTATTAACGGACAGAAAATTTCGAGTTCTGGAGAGGTGCTTGGCAGGCCTGTTGAATTGATAAGAACCGAAAACATCATGTTGATGCCTCGCGTACTGTATAACCCGAACAAACATCAGTATTTGGTAATCTACTGTATGGCGGAAAACTATTTCAATATTCAGGGCGTCATTCTGAATGTGGATGGTATGGCTATTGGGGAACACTTCAAGGTTACCGATGCGTCTGCAAACCAGTTTCATTACACCATGGCCTTCAATTCCAAAAGAAATCAGTTTTTTGTAACCTACAACGACAGCAGGAACGGAGTCAGTGATATTTTCGGAGTTATTTTGGATGATAACGGCTCTGTCGTGAAGGAAGAATTCGTTATCAGAAATGCGATAGGCCATCAAATAAACCCTGTAATCTGCTACAACCCGCAGGATGATACCTACCTTATTAACTGGGAAGATTTCAGAGCTCACGGTAACAGCCTCAATGAATATGGAACACTCGATGTCATGACGGATATCTATGGTGTACTGCTTGCCGCAGACGGAACCGTTCTGGTCAATGACATCCCCATGTGCGTTGATGCCAACGGAATTAATGCTGATCAGCGCTTTAATGACATTGCTTACAACTCTAAATACAATCATTTTCTGGTTAGCTGGACGGATACCCGAGACGGCCTTCAAAACGTTGGAATCCTGGGCAGAATCATAGAAGCCGATGGCACCATGCCTGAAGAAGATTTTACCCTGGTTGACAAACTTGGTGCACAGATGATAAGCCACACCGTGTATGTGCCGCAGGATGATAAATATCTTATCGTTTTTGAGCGTGACCTAAATGATGTGGATAAATTTTATTTTAAGGATATTAACGCACATCTGGATATAGCGGCCATGTGGCTTGATATCAAGGGTCGGCCCGAGGGTGACATGATCGATATCTTTAATGGTGACGGGAATCAGCGCTTCCTTCGCTTTGCCCATAACATTCAAAAGAACAATTTTTTAATAGTCTGGCAGGATGATTTCCCAGGTGTGTCCGATTCTGTAGAAGGTCATATTATGAGTGCTGGAGGGAATATTATGGGTAAACTATACGGAAGATGAAAGAAAAGGGTAACAAGCAGATGCTTTTATATGAGTCAAAAGACCACCATCTCAGGTTGTTATTATTTGACTTAAAGAAGAGACAAGATGACGACTAAGAAATATGGATGGGCAGGATCCATTCTGCGAATTGATCTTAAAAACCGTACCTGCACAGCATTTTCAAATATCGACTATGCTACCAGGTTCATTGGTGGCCGTGGCCTGGCAAGCCGGTTATACTGTAGAGCGTAGGTGAATAGGTGCAAAACTATTAAAGAAAGGTGTCAATTCTACCTTTGAATCTCAATAGAAGTTGACCAGCTATCTATATCTAAATACCTCATTAAATCTTCATTAAATGAATTTCCTTGACATATAACTACAATATAATTACAATGTATGTATGAAGCCATTACGATTTGACTGGGATAAAACTAAAAGCAAAGCCAATCAAAAGAAACATGGCATTTCATTTGAAGAAGCACAAACCGTCTTTTTTGATGAAAACGCAATTGAATATTTTGATCCTGATCATTCAAAAACTGAAGACAGATTCCTGCTTTTAGGTCTTGGTTCAAGTCTAAGAATATTGGTAGTCTTACACTGCTATCGAAAAAGAGAATCTTTAATTCGGATTATTTCCGCGAGAAAAGCAACCAAAAAGGAACAAAACGTATA
>JAFGDR010000046.1 GCA_016932035.1 Candidatus Cloacimonadota bacterium | reverse complement strand
TGTCAGCTAACGTTTTTACTCTTTGACCGCGAATATTATAGATATTTATCTTAATATTTTCTGATTTTTTACAGAAAAATGAAATATTCAGATTTTTTCTACAAGGATTTGGCAATATTTGTGAGTAAAGTTCCTCATTTTCGATTATTTCATCGATACCTACTGGCAAAAGACCTTTGCCATGCGTCCAGACTGGATCTAGAATTACGCCATCGTTGAAATTTGGGCTCGAATCATGAACAAGAATACCATTTCCTTCATTCATTTGCCAATAACCCGACAAACCGGGTTCTGAGCCGCTTAAATAGTAATTCCGGTAATATTGAATATCATCAGAACTCCGACTATCATTCCAAACGCGAACTTCATCAATTGTGCCATTAAAAGTAAAACAATTATAATTAGTACTGCCGATTGCTAAGTCACTTGCGCTATTATCTGCTATTGGACCTGAAGGTGTATTTGTAAAAGAAAGCTCCTGCTCAATACCATTTATATACATTTTTACTTCATCATATGTGTTGGAAAAACTTGCTGCAACGTGTTGCCATGTATCTAGGGAAATCGAACTATCAGGTGTTGTTATTATAGAATTTGTGCCGTTTTCGTTATACAGCCACATTGCAAGACAGTAATTATTCGTCACAGCATATTCTTTGATAAGCATCAGGACATACGCCGTCTTATCGATGATCCTGCCAAATCCTAGAGAGGGATGTAATCCCCAACCAATCGGTTTTATCCAGGCTTCCATGGTAAGATCATCGATAATATTAAGCGTTGGAGACGGTGAGACCATCACACAATTCCCTGATTCAAAATATAATGCGCTTTCACCATCGAAAACCCGTATGCTGTCATCAAGTGTAACTGTTTCAGTGATCACACCATTCGACACCACGAGTGTAGGCATATAGGATCCAACTTCGTTATAGGTCCATTCAGGATTTTGTTCATACGAATCTATTATGCCATCATTATCGAAATCCCAATGCCAATACTGCACTGGTGGCTTACTGAACGTCGATTCGCTGAAATTTACAGACAAAGGTACATTTCCAGTCACCACATCGACGGTAAAATCTGCAACAA
The DNA here is from genome assembly GCA_016932035.1 of Candidatus Cloacimonadota bacterium. Classification (NCBI taxonomy): domain Bacteria; kingdom Pseudomonadati; phylum Candidatus Cloacimonadota; species Candidatus Cloacimonadota bacterium. The sequence continues at coordinate 33,879 of JAFGDR010000046.1, read as the reverse complement.
GGAACTCATTGACGTTTTCCCACCAACGTATATGATGAACACCATACACTGCCGTACATCCGACAATATCCAAATCATCATCTGAATCAAGGTCGACAATAAACAATTTTAATAGATCAAGTGCATCTGTGCTGATAAAGGTTTCCGTAAAATTCGCTTCTCCGTCATTTTCAAAGAATGACGCAACAGCATCCTGCCAGGCAATTGCAAAAATGTCCGTATCGCCGTCTTCATCGATATCTGATAAAACCGGGCTTCGACCTCCAGCATAGCTGTCATTCAACATGTGTAATGTAAAATTCTGGCTGCCGTCATTCTCAAACCAGCCGACATTATCACTAATCCCGCATGATGTAAGGGCAAAATCTACATACGTGTCATCATTGATAAATCCTGCCTGTATCCAGTTTGATTTATCCCAGCCGTCAAAGAGAAGATGTTCCGTAAAAACTTCGTCATCACCGATGTTTTCGAACCATACGACTCCCCCACCTTGTGCTGCCGCAATGATATCGATATCAGTGTCTCCATCCACATCCAGTGCCACTGCTCCGCTTACTACAGTCCAGTCATCTTTAATAATGTGCTCTTCGAAATTTTCTTCACCGTCATTTTCAAACCAACCGATCCTTCCAATCTGGCATGCAGTTGCAAGGATATCTACTTCACCGTCAGAATTGATATCGATAAGATTTCCACTCGGACGATCTGTTACCTGTACGAAACCCGGTTCATCCCAGGTTGTCGCAACATCATGAGCTGTGAAGGTTTCATCATGATTATTCTCGAACCATGTGATCCTGTCAGCTCCATTTGCCGTTGCTACAAAATCAGGATATCCGTCCTGATTGATGTCTCCCACATCGATTGCTTTTGCATTCGTGTATCCATTGATAACCAGATGTTCTGAAAAGTTCAGGTTTCCGTCATTTTCCAGCCATGTGATATGTCCGCTCTGAAAACATGTGTACACAAGATCCTGGAAACCGTCAAGATTGAAATCCGCTGCTGCAATTGCACATGCGCCGTTCGTATTTTCGAAAAGTGTGTGCTCTTCCAGCAATGTGTCTGCATAAAGCAGAGATAATTGTACAAGCCCTATTACAAGAAATAGGGTCATTCCTATTCTTTTTTTCATGTGTGCTCCCCTTATTGATTTTATTTTTTCTGAGATTAAGGTGCGTCTTTATAAAGTGCTTTGAGACGAATGATTGCAGGTGCTATATCGAAATATTTCGCAGCATACGCATTGATGCCGTCCCATATCTGCTCCCGTGAAAGCCCGTCTTTGAACATATTGATAATATGGCTGAATGCAATCTCGTACAGCATATCACTGTAGATCCAGCCGGCAAGGAACGTACTGCTGCTCCATAGCGCATATATCAGTTCCTCTTCCTGTTGCTTAAAGGTCGAAATCAGAAATTTGCCCCCGTCCACAGCAATACAGAACCAGTCTAGCCCCCATGGTTCATAGGTTTTACCTGGTGTAACATAATAGGAATATTTCATGATCTCACACCCTTTGACCTCGTAGGTTTCGTCACCGAGTATGACGATCTTGATACCGCGCGATGCGGTTTCTTCGAGCACCGACCTGATCCGTTCGAGTTGCATGGGTTGAACATCGATAAATATGACCTCCTCAGCCGATTGTATCATTTCCTCTGCTTTTGTATAAACCTGACTGACCGTGTTCAACGCATATATCTGGTCGTCCTGTTCCCGGTTTTGAATGGAACTGAACGCTTCGGTGATCGCTTCTTTTTTTGTTAAAAAATCTTTTTCCTTCTGCTCGAGTACCTGCTCAATGGGCACTGCCTGGAACTGTTTGTTCCTACCTGCCTGAAGCTCGACAATCGCCCCTTTTTGCTCCAAAGTCTTCAGTGCCTGGTACACATTCGAGCGGGATTTGCCAATACTGTTCGAAATTGTATATCCCGACTGTGCAGCACCTTGCGCCAATGACAGGTACACTTCTGCTTCGATGCGGGTAAATCCGATGCTGGTAAGAAGTCCGAGTAATTCTGCGGAATTCATGTGCACTCCAATTTAGTGTTTCTATTTAGAACTACTATTTAATATTGTAAATTTGATTGTCAAATAAAATGATGTGAATGTGTCCTCCTTCCTCCCCCTCATTTCATTAAATGTACCTTCAAATTCTCAGATCAAACCCACCTACAATTTAAAATCATTATAACTAAATAAATTAAACTTCGCATATTTTTTCATGTTTTTTTGTCTTATCTTTCATTTAAATTTTGATTAGTATCTTACTTAACGGATTGGTGCTTGGTGAAATGCCAGCGTCATCGTGCATTTAGATTAAGATATCGGAGGGTGCGTAGTCGTCAAGCCGTAGTTAGAAGCAGTAATGCCGAAGAAAGCATATCATGTGCCCTCTGCCAACCTCTCAATGAACTAATGACACTAGAGAAAAGAACATATTATTTCAGCGGCTTTTTGGGCACCATCAATAGGAATGCTCACAGAAGACACTGGTTTGTTTATGTTCTGCAGGACTTTTTGAGCTAATCTTAACGGATCAGTATTCTTGAATAACATTTTAACACCGGCTTGATGTCTCTCCAACCTCTTAGATACATGTGTCTCTTGCTCTTCGTGTCCTTCTATTGGGAAATAAATAAATGGTACTTTAAGCGCTGTCAGCTCGAGTGTTGCGGTCCCCCCTGCTTGGGTTATCACCAAATCACTCGCTGCAAAATGCTCATAGAGTTTCGGAACATAACCTTTAACCTCAATCCCACCAGATACTATAATAGAAGCTGGGTCAAGACGTGGACCACAAACCAGTACCATTTGCAGATCTGGGATTTCATCTTTCACATAGACGTAGGCTCTAGAACACAAATCCAGGATTTGTCTACCAACACTTGTTCCACCAATCGCACAGATAATCAGCGGATTGTCACCATACCCTAAAACCTTCTTTAATCTGTTCCGATCTGGTATTGCTCCCGGAGTGAAATTTAAAACATATCCAATTAAGAAATAATGCTTTTGTGCATAGCGTCTACGATTTGGCAACAGAAACCCGAATCTGCTATCAGATATATCTTCATTTTCGCCGATGAATAGGACACTATTCTTTCCAGCTTTTATTCGCTTATGGTCTTGAGACTGTTGCTCGTTAGTAGACTTTTTTCCGTGTAATAAATTCCTAAGTCTTTGCATGAAAGTTAAGTAACTAAATCCCACAAAATCGTAAATCATAACAAAAGGAGTTTTTATCTTATCATGAAGATTATCGAGATGAAACCATATTCCATATGTTTCATCCCCCACGGCAACGTCATATTCTTCATAACTCAAAATGTTACAAAATAATCGATAGTTACTTTCCCATCTTGGTCGTGAAACTCTACCGTAATCCGGTAATCGCAGAGAAAAACCTTTCACAACGCTTTCAGCTTCTGTGTTAAGATCTGCAAACTCTTCCCATCTTTTGTGTAATACTCCGCCCACCCGCTTTATTTCTTTTGCAGCCGGACCATTTGCGAGCCATATGATTTTCACATTTTCGTTTACACATGCTATCTTATTGGCAATAGCGATATCTCTGATAATATGGCCAAGACCCATGGATCCGCTTATAAAAAGTATTCGCTTCATTCAGATCTCCTATTTATGAAAAGGTAATATTGCGTCTGATGTCTTGCCTCTGCCACGCTTCAGTCTTGGAGTTGTTTGTTAGCAGCAATTCTTTTATTTTACCAACAAACATTTCTTTATTACCTCGGTTTTACCATTTGCACTTAGCTTGTAAAAATATAAACCTGAACACACATGTTTACCATACTCATCATCACCATTCCAGATGATTGAATGATTGCCTGTTTGCATAAACTCGTTAATAAGCGTTTTAATTTTCTGTCCTTTTATATTGAATATTTCGAGTTCAATGTCGCTATTTTGCTTAATACAAAAGGAAATTGTGGTTTTGGGATAAAATGGATTTGGATAATTTTGAAAGAGAGTAATTGGCGAAGGAATTATATTTGGTTCATCATCAATATCTACATTAGAAATATCTGCATATTGTAAACTAGATAAATCATTGCCGGGAATATAACCTCCATAAACATACAAATTATCTCCAATTACTTCAGTGCCACAATGTCTACGGCCAATCATATTATTGCTCAATTGGGTGAATTCATGTGTTGCCGTATTGAATTCAGCTACAAAATTGAGATCACTATAACTGCCTGTTAACCAGATATACTGCCCTGATGCTGTAGTATGATGTGCAGAAACACCGGTTGGCATATACCCGATAAAAGACCATTCATTGTTCTGAATATTATACGCATCTATTCTATTGGAAACGGAACCGTTGTATCCTCCGAAAACATACAATATCCCATCAACAATTTCACCTTCAGTTTCTTTTGATTCCGGCATGTCTGCAAGCTGTGTCCAATTATTGCCTGAAGGTTCAAATTCATATAATTCATTGGAATATCCAGTATTTTGAGTGCCACCAAAAATATAAATCTTATTGTTCCAGACAGCAGAACCCGATTGCGAACTTAGAATGTGATCCGCGGTTAAATAGGTTAAATTACCAGTGTTAACATCAACTACTTCTACAGTATCCGAATGTGTTGCATTATTACCTGCTAATCCGCCAAAGATATAAATATTGTCTGTGCTTTGTATATATTCTGCTCTACAATATAGTCTGGGAATTAATCCATCTGCAAATTCAGACCAGCTATTAGTAGCAGAATCGTATTTTTCAATGTTATTAATTCTATCATTAGGAAGATCATGATTTGCACCAGCTATAGCATATAGATAATCTCCATCATTTGCATAAGCAAAACCAGATCTTGCTGTAATCATATCTGCTAATGAATTGAATGTTATATCATAATTATAACTAAATTTTGCTACAAAAATATCCGAATCCCCATTACTGGTAATAGAGTGGGTACCAAAATTTGCTGTTTCGCAATAATTTCCTATCACATAACAATTTTCAGTATTATCTATTGTGATGCTCTTTCCTGCATCACCCCCATTTCCACCAGCCCTTGTTGCCTGTTGCCAGTTACCATTGACATCCATCTTAGCAATAAATATATCATAATCTCCACTGCTGGTAAGAGAATATGAACCAAAGGTTGCATTTGACATAAATCTTCCTGTTACATAATTATTTCCAGCATTATCAATTGTGATTCCATAACCTTTATCATGTATAGCTCCACCAGCTTGAGTTGCCCATTGCCAGTTCCCGTTCACATTCACCTTTGCTACAAAAATATCATATACATAACTACCACTACTTGTAAGAGTATAGGGTCCAAAATTTATGGTATTACTTTTAAAAGTTCCTGTGACATAACTGTTTCCTGAATCATCTATTACAATTTCCAATCCCTCGTCTTCATTAGTACCAGTAGCTTGGGTTACCCAGAGCCAGTTTCCGTTCACATCCATCTTTGCAACAAAAATATCTTCCCATCCTGCGCTAGTAAGAGAGAAATAACCAAATTCTGCTGTGTGTGTAAAATATCCTGTCATATATAAATTCCCTACTCCATCTATTGCGATTCCAGTTGTTACTTCACCCTGAATTCCACCAGCCTGGGCTGCCCATTGCCAATAACCATTAGCATTAATCTTTGCCACAAAAATATCACTATGTAAATCACCAACATTGCTGTTGGTAAGAGTATAGGAGCCAAAGTTTACTGAATTACTTCTAAAAGAACCTGTTACATAACAATTTCCAGCATCATCTATTGTGATTGCATTTCCAATATCTACATTATCTCCGCCAACCTGGGTTGCCCATAACCAGTTTCCATCAGCATCCAGCTTTGCTACATAAATATCTTCCATTCCTGAACTATAAAGAGTAGAAGAACCAAAAGTTGCTATCCCTTCGAAACTTCCTGTTATAAAACTATTCCCCGCGCTATCTATCTTGATTTTTATTCCACTTTCAGAAGAAGCTCCACCAGCTTTGGATGCACGAATCCAGTTTCCATCTGCGTCCATCTTTGCAACAAAAATATCAGATTCGCCATTACTGATAAGAGTGTAGGAACCAAAATCAGCAGTACCTTCGAATCTTCCTGTCGTATAAAGATTACCATCAGCATCAATTGTAATGTTAAACCCTAAATCTAATCCGCTTCCACCAGCATGAGTTGCCCAATCCCATTCAGGTGTTTGGGCAAATAAAACCGTGTTAAATATCAATAACGAAATACAAATTAAAATAGTTCTTGTTTTCATGAATCCTCCAATTTAGGATTTATTTGAAGGTTTTAGATCAGAGAATAAGCCCAACCGTTTTTGATTATCGAAATTATTCATATACTTCTTTATTTATTTTTTCGCAGGCGCGCTGAAATTAATTCCGATTTTTTTCAGTATCTAATTCTGTTCAAGTTTAAATGTACATCCAAACACCTCTCAAGTTCACATACTCTTTTTATAATAGATACCTATCTTGTCAAATTGTTTAACAAATTTTATGCTTAGTTGTTGAAAAACGACGAGCAACATCTCTGCCACTCGCCGCTTGGATTTCAAACAGCTCATTTATCTCAGAAGGAGCACTTTTTGTAATATTGTTTTATCTTTTTGCACCAGCTCACAAAAATATATACCGTTTGCGAGTTTATTACCTTTATAATCCGTACAATTCCATGTCATGTATCCGGGTGTATTTGTATCTTTATCTCGCAGAGTATTCACTCTTTGCCCAAGAATGTTATAAATATTAATGGTTAAGTTTTCAGCATTTTTGCTGGAAAAAGAGAAGTTGATCACGTTTCGGGCAGGATTTGGATATACAGAAAACAAAAACTCATCAGATTCATTTCCGGGATCGACACAGACTGGAGCAAGCGGATAGCCCTGTGCCCAATGTGTTAAAGAGATTAACACATCTTGGTCTGTTACTTCATCGAGCGCATAGTCACCATAGCCCTCATCAAAGGTTAAGTAACCAATTAAACCGGTTTCATACCCGTGAAGATACATATTCATATATGCCTGTATATCTGCCTGGGACCTGCACACATTCCATATACGCACCTCATCGATTCGACCGGTAAAGGACTTTGCATAATCAGCACTGTTCCCGAATAGTATATCATAGTCTGCATTATCTTTGATAGTTCCGGATAACGTGCCGGACTGATACGCAAGTTTTTCTTCTCCATTGATATACATACATACTTGATCGATGCCGTCATAGGTTACAGCAACATGCTGCCACTGGTTGAGGACAATGGAATTATTCTCGGTAGAATAAAAGTAGTTCGCTCCTGCTTCGTTCTGAATTTGAGCAACCAGACTTTCGATAGTCAATGTTGGAAACTGGTTGGAAAGGTAGATCAGAATGGATTTTCTTTCAAAGATCCTGCCAAATCCAAAAAAGGGATCAATACCATAATCTGTTGGATTTATCCATGCTTCAACAGTGAATGCGCCTGTCATAGCAGGATACAAATCGCTCTCGCATGTCACCCTGTTATCACCTTCATCAAATTCGAGGGAGCTCTGCCCGTCAAACACGCGAATGTAATTCTCTTTGAGTTCGGTCAGAGAAAGTGTATCAACTGTAACAGTAAGACTTACATTATACGAACCGGTATCAGCATAGGTCCATGTTGGGGTTGGTTCTGTGCTATCGATCGATCCGTCACCATCCAGGTCCCATTCAAAGGAATCCACAGTTCCAAGAACGAAATTGCCGAACTGAACTTCCAATGGAGCATGACCTGAATTCGGCGTCCCTTCGAAATCAGCAGAGAGTTCGATGAACTTCATGAGCCAGACATTATAACCTCCGCCGCCATACAAATATGACTGCCCGACCACATAGCAGTAGCCGGAACTGCTGAGAAGGATATCAAATCCGCTTTGATTTCCCGGACCGCCATAGGTTTGCGTCCAGAGGATATTTCCTTCATCATCCACTTTCATAACAAAGAGATCTGTTGAAAGGTCGGTATATTCTGCTGATCCGCAGATAAGATAGGTATTGTCGAGCGGACAATATACAAGTGATTTCGCGAAATCATAGAATGCACATTCAGGTACTTCGAGATGATTTTTCCATTCCATTGTTAAATTTTCGTTCGTTTTGATCAAAGCAACATCCATCACTTCTACAGATTCCTGGGTACATCCCCCTATTAAGACGAATCCCCCATCAGGTGCTTCACACACATCGAATCCGTCATCATAACTGCCCTGTCCGGATGTCATGACCCAGTAGATTCCTTCGTTGGTAACATTTCCATAAGAATCCATTTTCACAAGATAGATCTCTCGATTATTTCCGGAAGTAACACCCGGCGTATCATAGATGCCGGTCGAACCGACGATTACATAATGCCCATCAGATGTTTCGATAAAATTCTCTGCTGTTTCGGAATGTGAAGTGCCGACTGTTTTTGTCCAAAGTGTATCTCCATCAGCATCGATCTTCAGGACATAGATATCATCTTCCCCTGCCCCCGATGATTCGGTATATCCGCAAATCACATATGCATCATCAGAGGTTCGGACTATTCCTCGTCCCAAATCCACAGCAGCTCCACCGTATGTATTTGACCATTCTTCAACGCCGGTATTTGTTATTTTCACAGCATAGATATCCTTTGATCCCTGTCCAAAAGACGCTGTATTACCAAGTAGAATATAGCCATCATTATTAATTGAATTGCATATTGAGAACGCAGCATCGAAATTTGATCCACCAAAGTGATTACTCCAAACCTCATTACCGTTTTCATCGACCTTGAGAACATACATATCCTGGTATCCATAGCTATCTGAATAGGTGTAACCAGCGATGATAAGTCCGTCGTCATTTGCTTCTATAACTGCTTTTGCACCGTCTGCAAAAGGTCCGCCAAAGTATTCATCCCATAAATTATGAAAATCTGCATATAATGTGCCTGATATAATCATAACTATACAGAGACTGAAAAGTACGCATATTTTTTTCATGATACCTCCCCTATCGTGAACTGATCAGGTTTTCCATTGCTGTCCTGATCGCTTCAATATTCTGCTGCCAATAGTACTGACCGCGTGTTGACGTTACGATATTTCCATCGATGACTGCAGGGATCTGCGTTCCCAGAAAGTTTGCTCCTGCATCGATATATTCTTGAAGATAGTAATCTTTGCCAGTGATGTTGACGCCATTGATGATATCTGCCGCTGCAAGACAGCGAACACCGGCGCAGGTGGCAAAGATCACCAATCCGTTAGCATTTGCGTTCACGAACAAATCCATTGCAGCATTCGAATTGAGGATCGTATTATACGCACCTGCAGGATTTGCATATGATTGTGCTGGAAATAGTATGAGACAATCATAATCAGCTATGTTCGAAACCTCTGAGACCAACAGATCAACAGTGATCGATTCTCCCCAGAAACAAGGCGGCACAGTAACCGTAACGCCTGTCGTTGTAATATCCAAGCCCATTTCCCGCAGTTTCTCTATAATCAGGAAACTGTTTGCACCATACTGAGTGGGTACAATTACAAGTGCCCTAACATTATCAGCACAAAGCGATGCTGAAAGAAAGAGGAGTATTATTACCCCACACGTGATAATTTTTTTCATGAGACCTCCATGTTTTGTGTAAACACTTTTTTTATTTTATCAAGAGTAATTTTTTTGTTATACGATCAGTTCCATTTTGTATGACGACAAAGTAAACACCCGGAACAGCAGCTCTTCCCATCGAATCGTGTCCATTCCATGATGAAATAAAACAGTTTTCTGTACATGATAGATTCAAATCAATGATATGCTGTCCCTTCGAATTATAGATTGCACTCTTACGTACGTTTGAAGACATACTCATGTTATGAAATTCAAAAGAAATGCTTTGCTTTAAAGGATTAGGATATGCGACACATAATGATTTGTCGTGTTGATTTGGATCATCTAAACTTGTTCCAAGATAGATCAATGAAACAGAATTTGAATTATAGTTCGTTACACCCAATGCATTAAGTTCCGGATAATATTCAAGACCCGAAGGACCATTATGACCACTTGAGATAAGCTCAGCTGTGTTCAGAAAATCATGATCAAATTTGTAAATCGCGCTTTCTGACCACACGGATATATAGTAGTACCCGTTGTCATCTTCTGTAATAGCATCTAAAGAACCAAGATTTGGATACGCTATTTCGGTTACATTACCCGTCGTGATATCAACAGCCCGAACAGGAGCATAATCTTCCATACAGCACAGGATCAATCGTGCATTTTCTTCATCATACGAAATTCCAACCGGCGTTGGCAGGTCCGTCGCAAGCGTCTGTGATTGACCGGTATTGAGATCCAATGTGAAGATCTTCCCATTATTCCAATCTGACGCGTACAGAATGCTATTGTTGTCTGTTGTTATATGACCAAGTCGCTGAGCTCCAACAATATAATATGATTGTACCGTCGTTGAACTCTGCAAATCTATCTTCTTAATATAAGAATTTGACGCAACATACAAAGTGTCACCATCCCTCAGCATACCATGAGCATGAGTGATACTGGATTTAAATAATGTCTGATTGTTATCCTGATCGATTCGTATAATATTATTACCTGCCCAATTTGAAACATAAAAGCATACATCTGCAGGATAGTAGATCATATCCTCGGGACCGTTCAATAGATTCTGCGCCATGCACGGCATACATATCATCAAAAATAAAGCAATAGCTATACCCTTTTTCATGAGACCTCCATACATTTATTACATTTTTTTGGTTAATCCTCGTAACAAGTACGTTAACTCGACATAAAAATCATCTTCTGGAAACTGCGGATGTAAGACATATTGATGAATGATCCCATACAGCGATTTGAAGAAAAAAGCTGCCGCAAGATCAGGTCGAACATCATCATAGAATATTCCTTCCTGAACACCCTTTTCAAAACAATCCTGAGCAATGGAATCTATATCCAGCGGATCTGCTTTAATATCATTGATAACACCTGGACTTAGCTTGTCTCTGTCATTATGTATCGCAAGATCACATTGCTGTAACAAAGAGTAATATATTGGATTATCCTTGAAGAACTGAAGATAGACCTTTGCCAGTTCTATAAGTTTTTCATATGGATTTTTGTCTAGTGAACGAATAGCGAGAAAATTTTCAGATGCTGAAGAAAACGCTTTTATTACAACTTCTACGACGAGGTCTAATTTGCTTTGAAAGTAGGAGTAAAGGGTTCTTCTTGTAAATTCTGCTCGTTGTGCAATCTCGTCCATCGTGACTTCTTCGACACCCTTTTCGGTAAATAGTTGCCGTGCTGCTTCAATGATCTCGTTCTTACGTCTAAGCATTTCTCTTTCTTTTCTATTCATATCATCTCCGGCGTTACGCCTGTGTTTTAATTACACACGTGTGTAATTTAATGCATGCCTGAGAAATGTTGTCAAATTTTCTATATTTTTTTATTAGTATCTATAATGTATGATTATTGTTACCACTTCTTCTCTTTAGGAATGATCATACTGTATGTAGTACCTGCTTCCTTCACAAGCGATATTTCTCCCTCGAGTTCTTTTATCAGCATTTCTATTAGTGACATACCGAGTGTGTCTGGATTTGGGAATTCTATATCCTTTGGAATACCAACTCCATTATCTGATATCGAAATCTTAATATCCTTATCCAGATCTTTCAATTGTATTTGTATTTTCCCCTCTTCCCTTTCTTTAAATGCATATTTCATCGAATTTGTGATGATTTCATTAATTATGAGTCCTATCTTTCCAAGTCTTTCGGTATCAATTATCACTTCATCCAAGAAGTACTCAATATCAATTTTATTATAGATGTCATAATTTCGTTTTAATTGCCCTGCAAGTGATTTGATATACTTCCCGATCCCCACGTCAGAAAGGTATTCAGATTCAAGCAGTATCTCATATGCCTTTGCCATAGCAAGTATTCTATCCTGGCTTACTTCAAATCCTTTGATCGCATCCTCTTTGGTTTCGATCTTGTATTGCTGAAGCTGAAGAAGACCGGAGATCGTTTGTAAATTGTTTTTCACCCTGTGCTGTATTTCCCTTAATAATACTTTTTTCTCTTTAAGATCTCTCTGCAATTGTTCATGTGACTGTGCATGTTGTATTGCAAGTACAATTTCCTCCGATATGAATGTCAGAATATCGATATCCTCTTCGGAATACAATTCAGGATCATCATAGCTCTGTACAACGATCGCACCAATTACATTGCCATCCGATTTCAAAGGTGCTCCAAGCCACAGATGTGCTGGTGACCCGATGATCTCTATCAATCCTTCCTTAACAAGCTTATTCTGTACATCTTTGGATGCAAATAATGGTTTGCCTGTTTTTATAACATAAGCTGTGAGGGTTTTCCCAGCAGGAAAGGTTTCAAATGTATCTTTCTCATCCACTTCAAAGGGTAATGAAATCGTGTCGCTTTTTTTATCATACAAAACAACATAGAAGTTAGTTGTATCAATAACGCTGCCAAGGTATTCTCGAATTTTCATATAGAGTTCATGCATATTCTCTACAGTATTCACTGCATGGGAAATATTATACATTGCCAACTGTACTTGTTCTGCTTTTTTTCTTTTTGTTACATCTCTAACATCAAAGACAATACTCTCTCCGTCACTATACAAATACAGCGTTCCAGAAAACCACATTTTTTTTCCTTGTATTTTAAGAGAGTATTCCATCTCCTCTTTTTCACCAGTTTGACGTACTTTTTCTGCGAGAATCTCAAATTCATTTGTAATAGATTCTGGCATAATTTCTCTTACCGTTTTTCCGATGAACTCGTCAGGATTTAACAAAAGACTACTATCAGGTTTGCAATGAAATTCAACATATCGATTATTTTTATCATGTAATAAAATGATATCGCTCATGGAACTTACTATTGTCCTGTACTTCTCCTCACTTTCCCGAAGTGCTTCATCAGCTTTTCTGCGCTCTGTTATGTCTCTGATATTAAGCACAATACCCTTAATCTTGGGATCATTCAAATAGTTTGTACCTATTGCTTCTAAATATACCCAGTGACCATCTTTATGACGATGTCGATATACATTTCGGACTTTTTTATCAGGATATTTAAGAAGTTGATTGAGTTTTTCTCTCATTGGTTCTACATCATCTTTATGAATGTGATCAAATCCACTCGTACCTAAAAAGGCTTCAGGGGAATAACCAATAATACGTTCAACAGATTCACTTACATAGAGTTCTTTTGCATTTTCATCGATGATAACAAGTATATCATTGGAATTTTTTATCAGCTTTCGATACTTTTCTTCACTGGCTCGCAAAGCATCGTCAATATTCTTTTTTTGAATCATCAAGGCTATCTGATTCGAAACATTGGAAAGAATATCTTTCTCATGTTCAGTATATGTGTTCGGATCGTGATAATTCTGAACAACGATCGCACCAATAATTTTATCCTGAGTTTTCAGTGGAACACCAAGCCAAATCTCGGGTAATGTCCCAAGTCCTTCAACAATGCCCGATCTCTGCATATCTTCAATCTGTTTCTTGGTTGCAAGAAGTGGTTCACCGGTTCGAATCACATGTGCTGTAACGGTCTTTTTCATAGGGATTGCAGTTACTTTATCCTCTTGCTCATTGTAATAGATTAATTCCTTGAACTCATTCTTTTCATCTATATCATAAGGAATTGAAAGGAGGTCATTGTCTTCATCATAAAGACCGATAAAAAAGTTAGAAGTATCAATAATCTTTCCAAGGTATTCTCTTATTTTGTCATACAAGACATCTAGATCATCACTTTTGTTTAGAGCATCAGAGATTTTATAGAGAGTTTCTGCTATTGCACCGGCTGCTTTTCGCTCAGTCTGATCAAAAATATAACCACGAATAGCAACCAGTTTACCTTTCTCGTTCCTATCGAGTTTTGTAAAATCGTAGATATCGATATAAGATCCATTCTTTTTCCTGACCCTGTACTCCTGCGAATAGGTATCAACCTGATTTCGTATGTTGCTCTTCACCTCTTTGGTGATTCGGTCAAGATCATCGGGATGTATAATGTCTGCATAGGTGAAATCCTCGGAAAGCCACTCGTCCTTGTTATACCCCAAAACATCGACGATGTTTTGAGAAACATAGGTAACAGGCCAATTTTTCTCAGGAGACCAGACAATAGTTAGTACGGGACCTTCTGAGAAAAGATCTCGTTCTTTATCAAGTTCAGCTTGAGTATTTTTCCATGCTGTAATGTCTTTAACATTTTCGATGACACCGATAATATCTCCATTTTTATCGAACATTGGATAGGATGTAAGTTCGAGCCATCCTCTTGGTGCTTTTTCAGAACCAAGTGGAACTTGTTCCATAAACTTTTTTCCCTCTTTTAGACATTTTATGGATGGACACCAGGGGCAGAGTGATTTTCGTTCCTGATAAACCTTATAACACTTCTTCCCTACTAACGGCATGTGCTCCTGATACATTTTTTCCATGATTTTATTCGTGTGGAGGATGTTGAATTCAGAATCGAGTACAGAAATGCCATCCTGGATAGCATCTAACACATTTTGTAAAAAAAGCTCATCAAAACGCAGTTGTTGCTGAAGACTGAATCTCTTCTTAGCCATCAAATCTCCTGTGAAAATTGGACGATAAGAACATTAGAAAATAATAAATTGGATTAAATATACTGAATTTGTTTAGTAAACTAAGTTTATTCTTGTCAAATTATTCTAAAAATATCACAAATTTTGTTTAATAAATGAGATAAATTAACTCTTTTTTAGAATTTGAGTTTCTTCAAAATTAAACGTATTTCCGGTGCAAAGGTTCCTTGTGGATAAACAAGCAGGTAATCAGTATAGTATGTCTCTGCCTTTTCCTCGAAACCAAGCTGTAACATACAGTCTGCAATCCTGTATATGCAATATTCAACGTAGGGACTCTCATTATTTTCAAGGACTTGTTCATACAGAACTGAAGCAGTCTCATAATCTCCTTGATCAAAGAAATAATCTGCTACCTTCATGCCCGTATAGGAAACTGCTGATGAATCCTGAATAACCGCAGCAAGTTGATTGTAGTCATCCAATATTTTTGGGGAATTATTAAAATACAAATCATAAAATAAATTACGAGAGAAACTTTGAACATCAGCATTTGCATGAGCTAGATGCAGTTCTTGATTGATTGTTCGATACATATCTCCAATGTCATTTACATATAACGACTCATAATCATGAGTAAGATATTCTTTTGCCAATGTATCAGCTTGAGCAAAATCACCTCGTAAGATCATTGTCTGTAACAATTGGGTTTTTGCCAGATCTTTCATATCCTTACTATAGGGCTTATTGTGAAGGACATCATTTAAAACCGCCTCACCTTTTACGTAATCTTCTTGCTGTAAGTAACATTGTGACAGCATAATAGAAAGACTTGCTTTTTCGTTATTGGCCAACGCAAATTCTAACGCTTTTTCAAGTGAAAGCTGAGATTTCTGCGTATCTTTAAAGTAAAACAACTCGATCATTGCTACATTCTTGTATACATTATACATCACGTTTAGGGGTAATGCAGCTTTGGTATTTTGGTAAAGATCAATAACTTTCATATAATGTTCATAGGCTTTTATATGATCATTATTCAGGAAATGAAGCCCCCCTATCCTATTTTCAAGAAACAGAATGGTTTGGTCGTCCGCCGTTGTTTTTAGTACTTCTGTAAGACACTGAATTGCAAGATCATATAATTGTTGCTTTTCAGCTATTGTTGCCAATTGTATCAATGCATCATTTCCCTGAGACTGATAAAGTTCAAAAGCCTTTTGATATTGCTTTGACAGCACGTAGAACTCACCAATCAGTCTATTTATTTCTACACCTGGCTTATCATTTTTATACGCTTGAAGAATTGTTAGTATCTCCTTGGTTGAGAGATCAAGTTTCTCGATTCGATACCTGACATTACTATAATTTTTTTCATCAAGAATGTTGAGATATTCATCCATTGCATCATACGGTCTATCCATTGCCTGGTAAACCTGTGCGAGCTCTTGCGCAAAGAGCTGAGAACTGCTTGATTCTTCTCGTGCACGCAGATACAATCGTACAGCATCCTCATACAAACTATAACGCTGGTAGAGTTGTGCTATCTGTCGTGTTACTCCTGCATTTGTCCGGGCTTCAATGAGCATACTCTCAGCCAGGTCATGTGCCTGATCGAGATTATTCTCCTTGAGAAGCAGCTCCATCTGCGTAATCTGGTAATAATTTTTGTTAAGATATTCTTTCTCCCGGCTAAGCAATACTTTGAGCTTATCAAGATTATTTGTTCTAAAGTATAAATAAACTAACCTGCTTATTACTTGACCGTTATGAGGAAAATCTTCAAGTAGTTGATTATATAGTCTTTCTGCTTCCTGGCTATTTCCCTGTTGTTCATAATGCAATGCTTCACGAATCTTTACCTGAAGTATTGCCTGGTCATCAACAGCATAAAGTACTGACGCAATAATGATAAAAATTATGCAAACAAGGATTGATTTATTTATTATTTTCATGCTGTATTTTTTCCAGGTATTCTTTGATAAGACGATGATATTCTTCGGGATAATTCTCATTAATGTATTTCAGAATATCCCTAACTTCCATATTTGTTGTATCAATGATAAGATCATCAGGAACTTCCCATGTTTCCTGGTTGGGAGTTTCGGACTCTCTTTTCTTACTGTAATCCCTTTCATGAATGGAACGTTGCGCATCCAAAAGTCGAGATAGAATATTTTCCTGCTTTCTGATGACCTGATCGTCGATAATGCCCTGCTGAAGCTTATCAACAACCTCTTTTAAATCCCCTTTCAATCCTTCCATATTACCAAGCAGTTTTTCAGCTTCGGGGTAGTCTCTCAGCATTCGTTCGAAATTCTCCTTGATCTGCTGCTCATTACCTGCAATTCTATCCAGCATCTGCTTTTGTTCGTCTGAAAGTCCCATTCCCTGGCTCTGCTGGCTCATGAACTGCTCGAGTAGTGCCTGGGTAAGCATATTGATCGATTGCTGCCCCTGGGACATCTGTTGAAGCTGCTGCAGAAGTTGCTGCATACTTCCACCAGAACCTTGCGGCTGCTTGCTTTTTGAAAGAAGAAGATCAATGATCATAAGATTTATTGAATGCAGGATATCAACTTTATCTTGCTCGATATTTGCATGGCTATTCTCAGAAATTCTATCAAACATTTTCTCAAAGTTATTGAGTGCCATTGCTGAATGCGGAAAGAATTTTGGATCCATCATGAGGATCATCATCGGGTCGCGGAAAAGCGTATTTACTGAATTTTTAATACCTTCATACATACTGATCTCTTGATCGAGAATATCATATGTACTGTAGGATTTATCGAGAAAGATCTCCTGCTTTTGTGAATAATAAAGGAGTTCATTCAATGTCTTTTTTAACAATTTCTGAAACTCTGTGAACAGAGATGCCTGCATCTTCATTTGCGCCATGCAAATTGAATTTCTAAGTTCTGAAAAACCAACCTGAATATTGGTCTGTTCCCTCTTACACTGAGGATTATCACGCTTGAGCATTTCTACAGCTTTTTGCATACTATCTGAAAGTTGATTCTGCGTTGCTTGCTGCAACCCTTTTTCAAGTTCGTTGGCAGCATTCTTTTCATTATGAGCAGCCAGTTCCTTTGTTAACTCTTCCAGCTCTTTTTTAAGAGACTGATACCCTTCCTGGATGTCAGATTGGGATTGAGCTAATTCACTTAAATCCTGTTTTTTATCTATCCTCTCTGATGTCTGTTTGTTTAGATCTTCCTGAAGTTTTTCCAATTCTTTAGCTTTTTGAAGCGCTTCCTGTAATTTTTGCTCGAGCTGTATGCTTTTGAGCAGTTTAAGGGTTTGCTCAAGCTTCTTATTAAAATCTTCCTGTGAAAATTTGAAGTTATTCAATGCATTCTTCATTTGCTCAGGAGAGATCTTTTCCATCTGCTTTTGAAGCTCTTTCATTGCTGTTTCAAGTTCAGGAGATGAGATATCCTTCATTAATTCTTGAATTTGCTTTAATTTCTCAAGCGTTTCCCGTGCAACTGCATTGTTCTTTTCGAGTTCATCGACAAATTTCTCATACTCCTTGGCAGCCTCCTCTGCTTTTTTAGCAAGCTCCTGCTGCTTTTTGATGACCTCTTTCAGATCCTCCTTTTGCTGCCAGTCCATCTCTTCATTTTTCAAGAACTTACGTCTCAACTCATCGAACTTCTGTTTATTTTTCCTCGATTCTTCGAGAGACTCACGCATATCATCCATGTTCCCCGATTGCTGCTTTTGTATTTCATCATACAGTTCTTCGATCGAAGGGAATTTCAAGAGGTAAATCTTTGTTTTTGCTGTTTGTGCTTCGGGTACAGTACAATTGTCATATACCTGCAAATAATAGAATATCACATCTCCGGGTAGAAGATTCTGATCTGTCACATCAAAGTTATAACTCGCAGTGAGTGTGGTAATTCCAGTCGTATCAAACACTGTTCTGGAAATATATTCACCATCATTTTTCTTGTAGAGAATATCTATGCGGTCTACCCCAAAATCATCAGAAGCAGTGAAATCGATCCGTTCCTGCATATTCTGAGCAAGGATTTTATCACGTGCAGGGAACATGATCTCGATCTTGGGTTGTAGATCTTCTTCAGCAAAAATAGTTCGCTCAACAATATTGTTCGTATTTCCCAGAATGTCCTTAAAATAAAAATGATAACTACTACTTTTATCAACGGTAAACGCTGTTCTATAAGCGAATTTCCCGATTTTTGTTAGCTCGTGAGTCGTACCATCAGAAAAGACGATCCGATAATCAGTCAGTTCGTTATTGACAATTAAATCAAGTACAATTTCAGTACCTTTGATCGCCACGATCTTTCCTGAAATGTCTTGGTCAACTCTGTCAGTAAGTTTCGTGTAAGCTGGATAGTCATATCGAATTCCCAGATTCTTCACAATTGGTTTTTCGAGAACCTCGATAGTAAAAGTGTCTGAGTTTGCATATTCATTAGCAATAGTGTACCTGATGTTCTCTGTAACATTGTAAATCGTATGCGTTGCTGTATCGAGCTGGAAATCCTGCCATCGTTTTTGCTTTTCAATATTCAGGATATATGATAGTTCGGGATAGAAATTTATAACATCAATTTGAAGAGAATTTCCCTTAAGAATCCTTGCATTACCCGGCTTAACAATAATAAAAGAATCATATTTTGGTGCAAATGAGGATGGATGAAATATTATGTTGGAAGAAGTTTTCAATACAATTGGGTTAATGAGTAATACAATAATAAGTGCCACCACCCCAAAAAGAAAAGATTGAAACGCCCTTCTTAGTCCAAATAACTGAAAAATATCTTTATATGAGAGTTCGGATGACCTTTCATCTGCATCTTTTCTTGCTTTATCCAGAATTTCTTTCGAATAGTCAGAAAGGTCAAATCGTTTGTCTAATTCGTAAGCAGAAAGAATGATCTCATTTTTCTCAGGATTCGTTTCTGATACTTTTCGAGCAATTGTGTGCATGCTCGGGATATTTAAAAGAAATCTAATGATAAAGACAATGAACAATAAACCCGTTATGATCTTCGATGCCAATGACCAAAATGTCAAGGGTTCATAAAATTCATAAGATGTTGTAAGTTTAAAGCACAAAAAGGAAAATAGAATGAAGAAAAGTGCTAAAATCGCGATCAGGTAGAGTATGTTCTCAAGAAATAGATTGAGAACATATTTATTTCTGAATGTGCGTAATACGTTATTATATTTACTCATGAAAAATCAAATATGGAGCCACCAGCGGGATTTGAACCCACGACCTACTGATTACGAATCAGTTGCTCTACCAACTGAGCTATGGTGGCTAAATTAAATAAAAAATACGAAGCCAGTACAGTACGACATCAAATACATCAACTGATTTTAAAATCAGTTTTCTAAAGAGCGAAATGAGGGTGACTATCTCAAAGCACTTCACTCTAAGCTACATATAAAGAACACTCTATTCTTCAACTGATTACGAATCAGTTGCTCTACCAACTGAGCTATGGTGGCTGTAATACGTAATCAACATACTATACGTAAAGTAAGAGAAAAGCTAAGGGATAGGTTTGGTTGTCAAGTTTTGGAAAAACAAGTGCAAAATACTTTTTCAGAACTGTATTTACCTCTTCCCGAACCACGGCCCTTCATCGAGAACCTGCAGAAAATAATCCCTGTCACCTTGTTCTTTGATGAGTTCACCAGCACTTTTCGCCAGATCATAATATTCCTCCCAGCTGTCGTCATCATTAAGGGCAAGAGCACGAGCATACTCTTCATAAGCAAAAGCGAGATCAAAATCATCAAAACCGAATTTCTCGGTAATACTCAGGCAGTTCTTTGCATGATGAAGTGCCGGTTCTTTTCGCTCAAGGATCGTATAGACATGTGCAACCATCCATTCCCCACGCTGCATATTTATCGGCTTCCCTATGATCGACCAATGCATGAGTGATGCATGCGCAAGATTGAGCATTACTTCGTTCTCTTCATAGGTACGCTCCGGTTTATCAAGAAAATCCCAGGTATTGTTGAAAAATTCAACTGCAAAGATTTCGTGCGCCTGGTCAAGAGTATACTTTTCGAGTGGTTCCTCTGGTGGTTCATCTGCAAACAGGACATATGTGCTGAATATAATTATGAAAATCAAAACAATTTTTTTCATTTTTTTTCTCCATATTTTTTCTTCGAGTTACTATCCATTCATTCCTTTAAGATGTCAATCTAAAAATTTAAGAAAAAATATTCTTAATATTTGACAATCCAATTTATTTCATACCTTGTATGTATAAAATCAAAAAAGAGGAGTATGAAATGGCAGATATTCAACAGGATCAGCAAAAGAAAAAAGAATTATATGAAAAGAATTTACATAATATCAAACATATAATCGTTGTTATGAGCGGCAAGGGTGGTGTTGGCAAAAGCACTGTTGCTGTCAATCTTGCTTACGCACTTGCTGGAAAAGGAAATATGGTTGGGATTCTCGATACCGATATTCATGGTCCTTCAATCGTTAAAATGACCGGTACCGAAAATAAAAAATTGATGGCTCAGGAAGGGCAATCCCCCACTCCGGTAAAGGTTACGGATAACCTCGTTGTTCTTTCAATTGCATCGCTTCTGCAAGACCCGGATGCGCCCGTTATCTGGCGTGGACCCATGAAAATGAACTTGATCAAGCAGTTCATGGAAGATATTGCATGGCCCGAACTCGACTACCTTATTGTCGACTGCCCTCCCGGAACCGGTGACGAACCATTGAGTGTTATTCAAATCCTCAAAAATATTACAGGTGTTGTGATTGTATCCACTCCACAGGAAATTGCGTATCTGGACGTTCGAAAAGCAATCAATTTTGCTAAAAAACTAGAAATTCCGATACTTGGTATTGTAGAAAATATGACAGAGATCGTGTGCCCTCACTGCGGACAGCACATAGAACTTTTCAAGCCAGGTAGTGGCGAAAAGGCATTAAAGGATTTCAGTATCGATTTGCTGGGACGCATTCCCTTTGACGTTCAGGTTGTACTATCCGGAGATACAGGAACTCCCTTCATTCAAAACTTTGCAAACTCAGAAGCAGGAAAACGATTTAACGAAGTAGCGAATAATATCGAAAAGAAACTCTCGTAATTTTAACGACGAATCTGTTTTTTTGTACCCTTTGGTATTTCGATAATAAATCGCGTTCCCTTATCTACATTATACGTAAATTTTCCCTTCAGTTCCTTGATCATCATACTCACAAGTGAAAGACCAAGCGTTTCGGTTCCCTCAAAATCGATATCTTTGGGTAAACCTACTCCATCATCTGCTATTTCAAAGTAAATTATATTATTTTTTTCGTATACGGACAGCTCAAGACGTCCCTGCTCTCTTCCCTGAAAAGCATATTTAAAAGCATTGCTTACAAGCTCGTTAATGATCAGACCGGTTTTACTCAACTCCTGGATTTCCATTTCGCAGTTATCAAGATAATAATCAACAAAAACCCTGCTTTCAGGATCATAAGAGAACTTGAGTTGCCGTACAATACTCTCGATATATTCAGGAACATTCACATCAGACATATGTTCCGAGTGCAGGAGAAGCTCATAGGCACGTGCCATAGCCATGATCCTGTCCTGGCTTGCTTCAAATGCTTTGATTGCATCTTCTTTTGTTTCGATCAGATCCTGCTGCAATTGAAGAAGACCGGATAAGGTCTGGAGATTATTTTTTACTCTGTGATGGATCTCACTCAGAAGTAACCTATTTTCTCTCAGCTCTTTTTCGATCTTTTCTTCTGCTACCTTACGTTCTGTGATGTCTCTTATAGCAGCTACTCTAAGTTTTTTATTATCAATAATAACATCTTTGGCTACAATCTCTATCGGTAAACGTGTTCCATCTTTTTTTACTGCTTCAATTTGATAAGGATCAACAGACTTGCTCTTAAAATATCCAAAAATTTCCTCATGGAATTCGTTGGGTATCGCCAACTGAAAAATACTCTTACCAACTACTTCATCTCGAGAATAACCAAACATTTCCATTAGAGATTGATTTGTGTCAATTACTACACCATTATCATGAATCAGAATTCCTTCAAAGGTAAGGTTGGAAAGCGTCTTGAAGCGTTCTTCGCTTTGCTTTAATTCTTCTTCAGCTTGCTTACGTTCTGTAATGTCAACATGAACACCAACTGCTCTATGTGGAACTCCATCTTTATCCTTTTGATAGGATTTTCCTCTACCTGCTATCCATCTCCAATCTCCATCTTTTGTTTTCAGTCTGAATTCAACTTCATATGGCTGCGCTTTCTTAACATAATTTTCAACTTTTGATACAATGGTTTTTCTATCATCAGGATGCAAAAGTTTTACCCATGTTTCTAATTTCATCGGTAGTTCACCTGTTTCATAGCCCAGCATTCTATAATAACAAGGGCTGAAATAGACATCATTTGTATCAAGATTCCAATCCCAAAAACCATGCTCTCCAGCATCCATTGCAAGTTCCAATCTTTCACTTACTTCAAAGAATTCTTTTTCTGCTTTTTTTCTTTCTGTAACATCTCTTAAAACTCCTGTAATCCCTATTATTCTTCCTTCACTATCTTTGATTGGACTTCCATCTTCCTCAACATAAGCAATGCTTTTGTCTTTTTTCAGAATCCTGAAGCTTACAGGAGGGAATATTTTTCCAGTTTTTAAGGTTTCCATAAATTGAGCACCAATAATATTAGCGTCTTCCTTATGGACAAACGTTTCAAACCTTTTACCAAGAATATCTTCTTTAGAATAACCATATTTTTTGATCTTTGGAGATATAAATTCAATCTTTCCTTGAGGAGATAATGAATAGAGTACATCATTTGTATAGTTTACCACCCTTTCATATCTTTCTTCACTTTCTCTCAAATCCTCTTCAACTTTCTTTCTTTCAGTGATGTCAAAAAGAGCACCTATCGTTTGCAGTAATTTGCCATTTTCATCTCTTTTGAATGCAGAGGTTATTAACGTCATCCACTTCCAATCTTTACCGGTTGATTTAATTCTGATATCCAAACTGAATCTATCCAGTTGCTGATCACTATTCAATTTTTCAGTTTCCTCTAAAACTCTGGCAAAATCGTCTTTGTGGATAACTTCTACCACATTTTTGTAATGCATTTCGGGATAGCTTTTAACTAATTTTTTGAAGTAATTCTTATGAACTTCATTAGTCCAGATATTTTTACTCTTTTGATGGTCATAAATATATAATAAAGCTGGTGTAGTTTCAGCGATCTTATCGGCAAACATTTGTGCTTTTTTAAGTTCTTTTTCCGCTTTTTTACGATCTGAAATATCTCTGCCGATAACAAGAACTTGCTGTTCACCAGCAATCTCAGCAAATTTTAAACTGTTTTCAAACCAGATCAACTCACCATTTTTCTTTTTTGCCAGCCATTCAAAGTATTGCGCACCTTCTTTCACAGCTCTACGAATAAATTGTACTGCCTCCTTCTGAGTATAAGGCGGTTCATTAAGACTAAGATCACCAACATTTAACTTTCTTATTTCATCTTTGGTGTAGCCGAAAACATCAAGAGTAGCCTGGTTTACATCGACGATTTCCCCTGTTTTCCCATCATGTATAAAGATGCAGTCCGTCGAGTTGTTATAAATTGCTTCATAACTTCTTTTAGACTGTTCAAGAACTTCTTCTGCTTTTTTCTTTTCAGTGATATCTCTAATTGCAGCAACTCTATGTGATTTTCCTTTTATCATTACCTCTTTTGCAATTACCTCGATAGGAAAGCGTGTGCAGTCTTTTTTAACAGCTTCGATCTGATATGGTTCAACTATTTTGCTTTGAAAATATCCAAATATCTCTTTATGAAACTCTTTTGGAATAGCGAGCTCAAGCATGTTTTTACCAATGACTTCCTCCAAAGTATATCCAAACAAATCAAGCAATGATTGATTCGCATCAACGACCACACCATTATCATGGATCAAGATACCTTCAAACGTTAAATTTGATAATTTTTTAAAGCGTTCCTCACTTTCTTTTAACGCTTCTTCTGCTTTTTTTCGTTCAGTAATATCTGCAAGAGATCCTACGATTGACACGACTTTTCCATTTTCAACAATAGGTGACTCCCTAACTTCAACGATTATCTTTCTGCCATCTTTACGCTGTAATTCAAGTTCGTAAATCGGCTGGCGTTTTCCTATTTTAATTGCTTTTTCGGTCAGTTTGAATCCCTTTTCGTTTATCGGATTATCCGTTGCAAAATCCGTCCAACGTTTCATTGCTTCTTCTGGCTCACATCCCAGTATTTCACGAACTTGCGGACTTACAAATGTGATTTTATGATCCACTGAGTGTGTATAGAAAAGATTTGTGCTGTTCTCAATAATATTTCTCAGTTTATTTTCACTTTCCAGTAAATCCTTTTCGGTTTTTCTCTTTTCAAGTATCTTTTTGTGTACTTCCAGAGCTCTTTCGATTGCTGGTTTAAGTTTAAAGAGTTTATGCTTAAGCACATAGTCCCAGGCTCCTTCTTTAAGACACATGACGGCTCTTTCCTCATCCAGCGTACCAGTTACAATTATGAATGGTATATCTGGGTATTTTTGCTTGACTATTTCAAGCGCTTCCAGTCCATTGAACTGGCGCAAGGAAAAATCAGAGAGTATGATATCCGGCATATAATTTTCAAGCAGATAAATGAATTGCGTTTTATCATGTGCGACTGTGGTATCATAATTCTTATTAATTTTTTGTAACATACGTTGAATAAGTTCAGCATCAGCGAGATTGTCTTCCAGGATCAGAAATTTTATTGGATCATGCCTTTTATTACCCATCTAATTGATTACTCCTTCTCGTACTTTGCAATTTTATACAGTAAAAACCATATTATTAATAATCAATTTATTTAATCCGTGTCAATTAAATCATTAGAGAGCGATATCATGTATCACCTTCCTCATCTTCAGGATAATCACCGTGCCTTTGGGTTTATTATCCTCTACATATACTTCTCCGCCGTATTCATCCATAGTCTTTTGCACGATATACAACCCGATACCGGTATGTCCTGCAGGTCCGTAATGAAATCCTTTATGAAAGATATGACTCTTGATCTCATCGGGAATACCAATACCGGAATCTGCAATGCGCACAACGCAGAAATTGTCTTCATCGGATATTGTCACATCTAACTTATTTGTTCTCCCGTGTTTCACAGCGTTGCTCACAATGTTTCCGATAACTGAATATATTGCCCTATCAGCAAATACTGCACCTTTTCCGTTGATCTTTGAATCCAGGTATGAATACTTGCTTAGAACTTTTTCTATAACGTTTCTTATGTCATATTCATCGAGTTCTGCATGCTCACTCAAGAAGTTCTCATGTTCGCGTTGCCATGCAATCGTATCGAGACTCATTTGCACCCGTTTCTCAATTTCATCGAGCAACGATTCATCCTGTTCATCTCTAAAAATATCAACAGCACTCTGGATTACGACGAAATCATTTGTAATGTCATGACGGAGGATGGAGTTCGCAGTTTTGAGTCTATCTCTATTGAGGTTTAAAGCTTCCTCGGCTTTAATTCTATCTGTAATATCAAGAAAAACTGTAGCAAATCTATCCTTTTCAGGTGAGAAAGCAGAAATATAGAAATGTTTATCCAGGGGTTCGAAATATGTTTGAAAACTAAATGGTTTTTTAGTTTTTACTACCTCAGCATATTCTTTTAGATATGGTGCTTCTTTAGTTTTATATACATTTGTAGCAAGTTGATTTTGAATAGTCTGTTTATTTAAGCCCAAGCTCGTTTCATATTTTTTGTTCACATCGATAATCTTATAGTTTATTGGTGTTCCAGTTTCATCATACACAAGTTCATGTAAGCATATCCCTTCATTCATATATTCATAAAGGGATTTAAACTTCATTTCACTATCTTTAACTTTTCTCTGGTTCTCTAATCTCTCAGAAATATCCTCAAAACTTTCAATAGCTCCTATTATGTTCCCCTGCTTATCCCGCAAAAGATCTGTATTTTTCAGCACATGTTTCTCAGTTCCATCCTTACATCTGATTATACATTCAGCTCCCAATATTGATTTTCCCTCATCAAAGACGCGACATACATCCCCGCATGTATTGATAGCAAAAACAGAACAGGACTGACCAATGATCTCATCAGCAGCATAACCAGTGATCTTTTCGCTCATCGGATTCCAGCTCGTTACAATTCTATCCGTATCGACCGTGAAGATACCGTTTGGAACTGTTCTCGTTATCAGTTCTGCCCGTTCTTTACTCAGTTCAAGTTCTGAAGTACGTACATCAATGATACTTTCGAGATTATCTATGATGTTCGAGTTCTGGAGGATCAACGCAATGATACTTGAGATCATCTTAATGCTTTCAAGTACAGCCTGGATATTCCGGTCATCATAAAGATCGAGCAAGAGTATACTGCCGATCCTCTGAGCACTTACTTTGAGAGGGAGCACACCGATCTTTTCTATGGAATATTTCGAAAGAAAGCCTGTAAGCACGTTGTTAGGTACTTCTTTATCTAAAACTTCAACTTCATCGAAAGACTTGATTTCAGAGATAAGAGCATTTATATCAGCACTTTCATATTGTTTCTTTCTTCTTGCCGGTTCTATGCTCAGAAGTGTATCTTTGTCTGTAGAATTATTCTTTTCGTGCTCGATCACAGCCACTGCTTTCACGCCGATAAGTTCACGAATAGTCTGTGCAATTATTTTACTGCATTGTTCTGAAGATGAAGCGAAGGTGAGCAATTTTTCTACTAAATCAACGACAAGAAAGTCATATGCTCGAGTTCTTGGTTCATTATGTTTATCAATTTCTTGAAATTTCTTGAGTGAGTTCTGAATAGATTTTTCGATATGCTGCAGATCAGTCTTCAAGATCGAATACGGCAGATCGCAGTATTTTGATATTTTTTCCAGCTCTTTTTCCGGAATCGGAGAGAGTCCGATATCAACGTATATGAGCTGTGAATGCATCTCGTGCATAAAATCTTTGGCATTTTTTTCGTTGAGTCCAAGCCAATCCTTGAAAACCTTTTCCCATCTTCTTGTCCATTCGTGTAACAGGAAAAAAGCACCTTGTCTTACCAGCTCGCGGTATTGTTCAGATCCGAGAAAAACTTCTACGCAGTTCATTCCTTTTACACGTGAGATATTTTCATTGGTCTCAAGATCAACCATATTTGCATGGCAATCTCCAAAAACAAGTAATGTTTTTTCATCTTTCTGGATCAGTGCATCAAGTTCAGCTTCAAGCTTCTCAGGATGCATATGATTATGGGAATCAATATATGTAAATGGAATTGTTATTTTGCCTTCCTGCTGAAGTTTTGTGATCGCTTCTTTGAATATCGAACACGCTATTCCTTGTATGTTATCCATCAAATCTCCAGTCTTCTTCAACGAAGGTATACAGTGCCTGTAAGGTTTCAAGAGGAGTATCATAAGCGACATCAGCATTTGATGTTCCCAGTATGATCTTCCCTGCACCGGTCATCTGCTTTTTTTTATGTTCACACACTTTTTTCATTTGCTCTGCATCAAAACGCCAGAGATTGGGACCATCGAGATTGCCAACAAGTACTGGTCGCTCCCTAATCTCTGATCGAGCTTCAGAGAATGAATCTTTATAATCGATAACAAAAGCTGCGACATTAGAAAGGTTTGCAAAATTCGAGATGAAATTGTTCATTTTTGCTCCACCGTGATGAAGCACGATCGGACCATTGATCTGTGAAAATGCAGCGTTGTAATACTGTAGTGTTTCTTTTTGTATGAGATCCCGAGTGAGGAACTCAGGATTACTGAAAATAACCGGTACAACAACAAAATCTGCCCCGGCTTGCAGCTGGATATTAGCCCATTCCACAAAATATTCGATAAGCATTTCAATTAATTTTCTGGCTTGTTTTCTTTTAAAAAGAAAGGTATCGAGCCAACCTTCAATTCCCATGAGAAGAATTGGGAAATCAACCGGACTGCTTGTGGGAGCTGCAATAGGAATGATGCCTTTATACTGATCTGCAAGTCGTTGTATCGAATCAAGAAAATACGTGTGAGGTGGAGAGGTTTTGAGTTTGGGAATCGTGAAAGTATCGATCTCATCAGCATTAGTTAGAACAGGAGCCGTAACATTTGGAGGATTTTTGGGGAAATAGATGATCTTTGAGCCAAATGCGTGTGCTTCCAGGGGGATTGAAAAGGGAGAGAATATAATATCAGGCTGTATCTTTTCCACAACCTGCTGCTGCCCCAAGAGATATTTTTCTGCATCATTATAATACTCTTTCAGTGGGCATGAAATCAGTTTAGCTCCGTACATGCTCAGGGTTGCAGTAAACATCTGGCGGTCCTGCTTTTCACCGGTCAGGACTGCACCTAGTCGCTCCTTACTATTCATCTAGACTCCTTGCTCTGACTCTTTCCAGAGTTGTTCAAACAGCTCAGGAGCTTGTAGTGCACTTGGTGCTGTTCCATCTCCTCCCACATCATCTACAAGGGAAGGTCTTAGTTTGAACACAGCTCCACCTACCGCAAGTTTCAGTGTATCTTCCAATCCCCTCTGGTCGATACATTCTCTTAAGCTCTTGATATTTCTTGCAGTGGTGAACATCATTGCAGACACCCCAACCACCCTTGCACCAATCTCTTCACATTTATCTACAATATCTTCTGCAGGAACATCATTTCCCATATCCACAACCTCCCAGCCATTTGCCCGTAAGAAGGTTCCGACCATTTTCCTGCCAAGAGAGTGATAATCATCTTCGATGTTAGCAATAACAACAGGGCCTTTTTTGACTTGAGGACTCTCATCGGTATCCTGATCCTGCAATATTTTATTCAGCACATCTTCAGCAATCTTCACGGCTACGTATCCCTGAGCCAAGGACACCTTTTCATCTTTCCATAGGTCACCGATCTGGATAAGAACGGGTTCAAGAATGCCGGGTAGCACTTCGCGATACGAGTGTTTGGAAGCCCATGCATCAATGATCTTGTTCGCATTATCCCTATTCGCCCCCAATATTTCGTTTAATAGTTGTTTCTTAAAATCCATGTATAATTCCTTTACGTATACAATTTAAATATAAAATAACATAAACAAACACTGTTTAACAGCTTCAGCAAATGCAATCTGTTTGGAACACTATTGTCTTTTCTTTCAAAATATCTTCTCAATGATGTATCCATATTATTTTTGTCTCATTAAAGATTCTTTGGGAACAGTTATCGTAAAATGTGTGCCATTTTCCACTTTGTAAAACACTTTACCCTCCAGTTCCATCGTGATCATATCCACTAAAGAAAGCCCCAATGTCTTTTCTCCATCAAAACTCACATTTTCAGGTAATCCAATTCCGTTATCTGATATTTCTATCTCGCAACTCTTCTCAGAAATCTTCAAACCCATAAATATTGTTCCCTTATTTCTATCAGCAAAAGCATATTTCATTGCATTGGTAATGAGTTCATTTATTATGAGCCCAACCTTTCCTAACGCAACTGTATCTGCATAGAACTCATCAAAGGAGTGCACAAGTTCGATCTTGTTATGGTGGTCATATGAACGCTTGATATGCTCAGCAACACTGAGAATATATGCACCTAAACTTACTTCTGACATATAGTCTGACCTTAAGAGCATATCGTACACTCGTGACATTGCAAATATCCTATCCTGACTTACCTCAAAACTCCGTATCGCATCTTCCTTAGTTTTAATTGTCTCCTGCTGAAGTTGAAGAAGTCCAAGCAGGGTTTGCAAATTATTTTTTACCCTATGATGAATCTCACTCAACAATACTTCTTTTTCTTTCAACTCTCTTTTAATATCTTGAGTTGATTGTATATGCTGTATTGCAATCGCGATCTCCTCTGAAACAAAGTTCAGGATTTCGAGGTCTTTCTCAGTATAGTGTTCCGGATCATCATAACTTTGCAAACCGATCAATCCAATAACCTGATTGTGAATTTTAAGAGGAACTCCAAGCCATACTGCAGAATGACTACCGATTGTTTCGATCATACCCTTTTTGGTAAGATCTTCTACGACTTCCCGTGCCGCCAGCAATGGTTCACCTGTTTTGATCACATGTGCGCTCATAGTTTTTCCAGGAGGAAATTCTGTAAAATCATCTTTTTGATCAACGATATATGGTAACGTAATCATATTTCTTTCTTCATCATAGAGAGCTACATAGAAATTTGATGTATCAATAATTGTATCGAGAATTTCTCTAATTTTTTTACAGAGTTCCACAACATTATCTATAGTATTTACTGCCCGTGAAATATTAAATACAATATTTTTTATTTCTTCATTCCTTTTACGATCCGTAATATCTTCCATGAAGCCTTGAATCTGAAGAATATTACCTTTCTCATCAAGCAGTGGTTTCGCTTTATCATGGATCCATTTCACCTTATTATCTTTTGTAATGATCCTATATTCAATATCCAAAACTGATTTTATCCTGCGATGTTCAGATATTTTTTGCCAGACATAGTCAGCATCATTCGGATGAATTATCTTTGCCCACAATGTAGTATCTTCTATAAGTTCTCTGGCTGTATAACCGGTAAGTTCATGAGCAAGACCTGACAAAAAGAGACTGGTTGAATGTTCATCAGGAAGGGCTGCATATACAAGGACAGGAACATTTTCATTAATAATACGATGTTTTTCTTCACTAATCTTTAATTTTTCCTCTGCCTTTTTCCGTTCTGTAATATCAGTAAGTGATCCAACTATTGACATGACTTTTCCATTTTCAAGGATCGGGGTTTCCCTTACCTCAACAATGATCTTTTTGCCATCTTTACGTTTCATTTCAAGCAGATAGGTTGGTTGACGTTCTCCGGTTTTAATGGCTTTTTCTGTGAACTCTATGGCTTGCTCATTGATAGGATTATCAGTAATAAACTCTGTCCAGCGCTGCATAACTTCTTCTGGTTCATACCCTAGAACATCACGAACTTGGGGACTGATAAAACTAATTTTATGATCCACCGTATGCGTATAGAACAGATTAGTACTGTTCTCAATAATACTTTTCAATTTCCTCTCGCTCTCTTCGAGTTTCTTGGTTCTTTGCGAAACCATCCGTTCTAGTTGAGCGGTTTTTTGCTTTTGTTCGACACTGTGACGCAATCTGCTGTATAGAACAAATATAAGAGGAAGTGAACCAATAACGATCAATACTGCATGAATAAAAGCTTCTAAGGTTTTTTGTCTGTGGATTGCATCAACTGATGAAATATCCAGTTCAGCCACAGATAGATATCTATTACCTCCTGGACTTATTTCAGGAACAACTAAAGCTCTGAAAATACCCCATCTATCTTTGTGAGTAAATGATCTTATGCAATCATTGTTGTATGACTCTTGGAAGGATGAGTCTGCCTCTTGGTAAATTGTGAAATATCTTACCTCTTCATTATCTGCTAACTCTTGTTCTGTGGCGTTAGAAGATGTAATATATATGTCATCTCCTTTTACTACTAACGTATAAAGAAATTTGAAACCAGCTTTATTTGCAAAATCTGATAAAGCTCGAATATTCTGATCATCTTCATCAATAGAAATACTCTCTTTATCAATAGCTCGATCATGAAATTCCGATGGTAAAATGTTTTTTATTGTTAGAGCACCTATATGCAATCTTTCATCGATTTGCTTTAAAGTCTCTTTTTTCATCTTGATGTATGAATATACAGAGTTACCCAACAAGACTATTATAAAGATCAGAATGGCAATAACAAAGGCTTTCCAGTCCTTCAAAAATTCTTGTATCTGTTCAGTTTTCTTCTTTTTCACTGATATTATCTCCTAAGAAATTTTAACTCATCACCTTTCTCATCTTCAGAATTATCACTGCACCTTTTGTATTATTATCTTCAACATAGACTTCACCTTCGTAATCATCCAAAGTTTTCTTAACGATATACAATCCGATACCAGTATGACCGGAAGGTCCATAGTGAAAGCCCTTATCAAATATCTTATCCTTGATATTATCAGGAATTCCAGTACCATTATCAGCAAATGAAATTGTGCAATACTCTTCATCCGCAGTAATATCGACATCTATCTTGTTAGACTTTCCATGCTTGATAGCATTGCTTATTATATTATCGAAGACTGAAAAAACAGCATTATCAGCATAGATTTTTCCTTTACCATTAATGCTAACTTCAAGTTCTGGGTAATTAATTGTTACTTTATTCAGCACATCAACGATATCATATTCATCAAGCTCTACATGTGCATTTAAAAAGATTTCATGCTCCCTTTGCCGTGCAATCGTATCAAGACTCATTTCAACTCTTTTCTTTATCTCATCGAGCATTGTCTTGTCATTCTCAGTTTCATACAGGTAAAGAGCGCTTTGTATAACGGTAAGATCATTTGTAATATCGTGACGGAGGATCGAGTTTGCAATCTTGAAACGCTCCTCGCTAATTTTGAGTGCTTTTAAAGTTTGTATATGTTTCATAAATGCATTGATGCGCGCAACAAGTTCCCTTTTTTCAATCGGTCGTACAATGTACCCATCTGCTCCCTGCTCCAAACCTGCTGACTGGTCATCTCGAGTTGTTAATTTGCT
The DNA here is from genome assembly GCA_016932035.1 of Candidatus Cloacimonadota bacterium. Classification (NCBI taxonomy): domain Bacteria; kingdom Pseudomonadati; phylum Candidatus Cloacimonadota; species Candidatus Cloacimonadota bacterium. Next base: position 580 of record JAFGDR010000046.1, on the reverse strand, counting down.
GGTGATCATAACGACGAACAAGTCCTTTAGAGCATTATCGGACCTTATCTCTTTCAGAATATCAATTCCTGATTCACCATGAAGTACAATATCAATCAGAAGCATATCCGGTTTTGTCTTCTCTAACGTTGAAAATGCTTCTTGAGAATCTTTTGCAATCAATACTTCATATCCTGCATCCTTCAGTATTTTCGAATAGATCTTTTGATTATACATTTCATCATCAACTAAAAGTATTGTACTTTTCATTGTTCTCTCCCTGTTGGATTTTTTGGAAGCTCTACATAAAATGTAGAACCTTTGTTTACAGCACTTTTCACTCTAATCGATCCATTATGCGCATCAATAATTCTCTTTACAATATACAAACCAAGTCCCATGCTCTTTTCCCCACCTGTGCTTTTTGTGCCGGTCTTCTGAAAGGGTTTGAAAAGTAGTTCTCGTTCATCTTTTGCAATGCCTAACCCTTCATCCTTAACTGATAGAATAATACTCTCTTTATTCTCTTCAATTTCAATAAATACATTTGATCCCTTATGTGAATATTTAATTGCATTTGTTAGAAGATTATTGATAACCT
>JAFGDR010000045.1 GCA_016932035.1 Candidatus Cloacimonadota bacterium | reverse complement strand
TTTGAGTTTATGAGTTCCCGAAGTTTTTCATTTTGATCGTAAGCTTTTTCGAGACTAACTTCAGGACCGCCGGGAATCATCTTAGCGATGCCGTCAACTTCATAGAGTGGAACACTCATTGCTCTGCCAACGTCACGTATAACCATTTTTGCACCCAGACTTCCAAGTGTTCCAATCTGGCTTACATTTTCCTGTCCGTACTTTTTTACAATATAATCGATGACCTTTGGTCTGGTTTCATTTGAGAAATCCGTATCGATATCAGGCATGCTAACACGTGCAGGATTCAGGAAACGTTCGAAGAATAGGTTATATCGTATAGGATCTATTTTTGTTATATCGATTAGATATGCTACGATGCTACCTGCACAAGAACCTCTACCAGGTCCAACTGCAACACCCATCTTTCGTGCTTCTCGTATAATATCCCAAACGATCAGAAAATAGCTTACAAATCCCATCTTTTTGATCACGGCAAGTTCATGCTCGATGCGGTCTGTTATCTCGTCTGTCACGTCAGAATATTTTTTTTCAACACCTTCATAAACCAATTTTCTGAGGTATTCATAATCGTCGGCATAGCCTTCCGGAATAGTGAAATGCGGGAATAGGAATCCCTTGTAATCGAGTTCGAAATCACATTTTTCGGCGACTTTCAAGGTGTTATCAATAGCTTCTGGAATGTCGCTGAAAAGGCTCTTCATTTCATTGGGACTGCGAAAATATATCTGGTCAGTAGTGAATTTCATTCGGTTGGTATCTTCAAGGATCTTACCTGTCTGAACGCAAAGAAGTACATCCTGAGCTTTGGCATCCGAGCGTTTAATAAAGTGGCAGTCATTTGTCGCCACCAACGCGGCACCTGTTTCTTCAGAGAGTCTTCTGATCTGTTTGATGAGATCCTCTTCTTTGTCCAATCCAAGCCGCATAATTTCAAGATAGAAGTCATCCTTACCAAATATTTCCTGATACTGTTTGACAACCTGCACTGCTTTGTCATATTTGTTTTGAAGGATCATTTGGGATACTTCCCCCTGCATGCAGCCACTCATTCCGATCAAGCCCTCAGAGTATTTCGAAAGGAGCTTTTTGTCGATCCTTGGTTTATAATAATGTCCCTTGATGAAAGCAATGCTGGAGAGTCTCATCAGGTTGTGATATCCGGTTTGATTTTTTACAAGCAATGTGATATGATGACGGCGACACTGCTTGTCTTTTTCAGACAGAATGCTCCCGTTGATAATGTATCCTTCCATCCCGATAATAGGTTTGACATGATGGGCTTTTGCGGTTTTGTAAAAATCGATTGCTCCATACATGTTTCCATGATCGGTCATCGCTACTGCAGGCATTTGCCATTCAGAAGCCAGCTTCATCAGGTCGGAGATTCTGCTTGCACCGTCTAAAAGACTGTACTGAGTGTGGTTGTGAAGATGGACAAAGGACACATGTTCTCCTAAATAATTTTCATTATTCGTAGAGATAAAAAAAAGGCAGTCAAATATTTTCAACTGCCGATGTAAATTTTATGAATTTTAGAAAAATTATTGCAATTTTTCGTACACGCTCACCTGACGTGTGCGTTTTCTTTTTGTGCGGAATCCAGTGAATTTATAGGGCTCAAATTTAACAAATCCGTCGATAAGAGCATAAATGGTAAAATCATTACCGAGTCCGACATTTTTTCCAGGATGGATCTTTGTGCCTTTTTGGCGTACGATGATATTTCCTTTTTCAACGAATTGACCGGCATATTTTTTCACGCCTAAAAATTTCGGGTTACTATCTCTACCGTTTTGAGTACTGCCTACACCTTTTTTATGTGCCATGATAATCCTCTAATTTTTAATAATTTCTTTGATCTTGATTTCCGTAAAGTCCTGACGATGACCTTGCTTGCGGCTATAGCTCTTACGTCTTTTTTTCTTGAAAACTATGATCTTTTTATCTCTTCCATGACCAAGAACTTCAGCAATGATCTTTGCACCTTTAACGGTTGGTTTGCCGATATGAGTTTTTGAGTCATCTTCAAGTAGAAGTAAGGAATCGATCTCTATTTCTGAGCCGATCTCTTTGTCTTCAAGATATGCTACATGGAGCACATCGTCTTTTTGAACTCTGTGTTGCTGACCTTTGAAATCTATTATTGCGTACATCTCTAACTCCTTGTAATTAGGAACTGCAAAATTCAAGTGCCCATAATCCATGTCAAGTTTTATGAAAAAACCCCCTAAACTTGATAAAGATCAGTTATATCTTTCTTAGATTTTGATGATAAAATCTTAAAATCGGTAATCCCCATTTCACCGTTAAGGATGAATTTCCATGTAAAAGGATAGTCCTTTTTGATCGTGGGCTTTTTTTCCAGAATATATTCATAAACCCATGGATGGATATGTATTTCCAGTTCATCTTTTGTATGATATTTCGAAGCACGATCCAGCCAGCGAAAAATATTATCGAGTATGCTGATCCGTGACAATACCCGCCCTGCTCCCTGACAAGATGGGCATGGTTCGTAGAAATTCGAGAGAAGATTTCCTTTTGCCCGTTTTCTGGTCATTTCTACCATATTTAGTGGACTGGAAGAAAATATTTTATTTGGACAGTAATCCTTAGCCATCTCCTGACGGAATGTCTGGAGTACTTTGAGACGGTTTTCAGGTTTGTACATATCGATAAAATCTATGAAGATCATGCCTGTTAGGTCCTGGAGTCTGATCTGGCGAGCGATCTCTTTAGCTGCCTCAATATTTGTTATGGTCACTGTATTTTCAAGACTTTTGTTCCCGACAAAACTACCTGTGTTCACGTCGATTGAGACCAATGCTTCGGTTTGCTGAATGACAATAAAGCCCCCGCTATCAAGATAGATGCGTGAACGGAATATCTTTGAGATCTCTCTCTCGATCCCATACGCATCGAAAATATTGGCATCCTCCCTGTAGAGACGGATCTTTTTAATGAAATCAGGGGCTATCATTTTAAGACGTTTGATCACATTTGCACGGACTTTCTTTGAGTCAATGATGACCTTGTCGATGTTCTTATGGATAAGGTCGCGAATAATCGTTGAAGTCAAATCATTATCATTATAAATACAGGTCGGTTCTTTTGATTCTTTGAATTTTTCCTGTATTTCCATCCAGGTTCTTCTCAGGTTTCGATACTCCTTCTTGAATTCCTGTTCGGTATGATATTCTGCGAAAGTTCTCACAATAAGACCGATATTTTTCTCTTTTAGATTAGAAAATATTTGTTTTAGGCGACGTTTTTCCTTGCTCGAACTGATCTTTCTTGAGATGGCTATGTAATTCTTGTTTGGCATATAAACCATGAAACGACCGGGTATGGAAATCTCACCAGTTAGACGAGCGCCCTTTTTCCCAATTGGCGCTTTCTCCACCTCAACCATAACTTCCTGCCCATCTTCAAGTAATTCTCCCATCTTGTAGATGTCGTTCTTGATTTCTTTTAAATTGACATCGTCCAGTTCTTCGAGATCCATGAAATCGGGCACGGCATCTCTAAAATGTAAAAGAGCCGTTCGCTCCAGTCCAATGTCGATAAAACTTGCCCCCATACCCGGAACATTATCTTTGACGATTCCTTTGTATATGTTCCCAACGATCTCATTTTGATCTTCTCGGTGTATAAACAATTCGACAAGTTTGTTGTTCTCGATGAGCGCCATCCGATTTGCGAATGTGCTTATATTAACCACTAATTCACTTTTCATTAAAAAAGCCTCCAAAAATAAATAAAATTAAAAAATTAATACAGTTCTATTCTTTCAATATGACATGTTCCGATTTGCATCTGCGAATAGTGAAAAGCCTTTTCGAGGATTTCAAACATATTGAGCCCCAGCTTTTTTAAGATGTCGACTCCGTTCGCAAGCATTGTTACTTCCAAAAAAAAATTATTCAAATAAATCTCATTATTTTTTCGTTCTGAATAAAAAAATATATCCTGAAATTCATCGATCTTTTTCCAATCTATCGAATTGTCAGGAGAAGTAATTCTTATCAATTCCTCTGTATAATTCATTTTCTTCGAAGAATCTATAGTAATCACTTCTTTGATGACAAAATCTTTCGGCAGATTCACGTCAAGTTTTTTTCTGATTAGTTGCTCATCCATTTTTTTTGTCATCGAAAATGTTATACTTTCTCTTTTGCCTGTCATTCCGAGACTTAACGGTGGACAGAAGGAAATTTTTGGATGTCGATTAAATCCTTTTGTATAATAAATCGGAAGGGTGCTTTTTCTCAAGATCGTATAGATCAATGCCGACAGCTCTTTATGAGATATAAAACGTAATTTGTCGCCTTTTTCATAGATAATCTTATAAAAAATTCTACATTCATCCGATTCTGTATTAATTTCTTTGTTCTGCGAAGAAACACTCTCTTCTCTTTCTTCTGTGCTAAAGGTTGGCGACATATTTTCGCAAACACCACACTGTGAACACACTCCGGTACGGCAGTCTTCTGTTATCAGGTAATGCATCGACTTATTAAATTCTTCGATTAAGAAATCTTTCCTTATGCACGAATCGATATGATCCCAGGGAAGTAAGGAATTGGAAGGAATCTCACATCTGTATGTATTAAAATCGACATTATTTTTTTCAGCAGCTTGTTCCCAAACAATATAATCAAATGAGTTATTCCAGCTGTCAAAAAGTGCACCATCTTTGTAAGCTGTGAAGATTACATTTGAAATATCTCTATCCCCACGTGCAATCACAGCTTCGAGCTTGGACTGTTCTAAGGTATGATACTTAATCGAGATCTTTTTTCTGTTTGAAAAGTAATGCTTCACCAACGATATTTTATAGAGGAATTCCTCAACTGTATCCTGCCTGCACCACTGGAAGGGAGTATGTGCTTTCGGAACAAATGGGGCAATGCTTACGTTAATCTTTGAAATTTTCTTCGGATTAATAGCATACATCTTTTCGATAAGAGTGATGATCTCTTCAATATCTTCTTCTGTTTCACCCGGAAGACCGACCATAAAATATAACTTGATCGATCTGATACCCATATTGAGAGCACATTGAACTGATGTTAGAATTTCTTGTTCTGAGATATTTTTGTTAATACTATCACGGAGTCTTTGCGAGCCGGCTTCAGGTGCAAGAGTTATTGTATTTCCGAGTATTTTTCTTAGTTGAGGTTGAAAATTATCTTCAAACGTATCGATTCTTAAAGAGGGGAGAGAGATCGTGATGTTGGATTTCGGCAGTACGTGCATCAGCGATGACAGAAGAGGTTGGATTGAAGAATAATCTGAAGTTGAAAGTGAGTTGAGAGATATTTCCTCCCAGCCGTTTGTTTCGATATCTCTGTAGATTTGTTTCTCGATCAGGCTGCTGTCCCGTTCCCGTATGGGACGATAGATCATTCCCGCCTGGCAAAATCGGCAACCTCGTGAGCATCCCCTCATGACCTCAAATGCTGGTCTGCGATGTACAATATCGATAATTGGCATCAGTTGCGGAGAGTGCATTTTATCAGGATTATTGAAATCTTTGAAGAACCTTCGCTTGATTGTTTGAGGAACATCGTTTCTGGTCGGTCGGATCGAGGTGCCATTCTCATCTTTGACCTGCTCATAAAATCGAGGAACATATACTCCCTCGATCTGGGTAAGAAGATAGAGTATCTCTTCTCGTGTTTTTGATTTATAAGCACGAAGAAGTTCAGCTATCTCAAGTATAACATCTTCTCCATCACCAATAACGAAAGCATCGATAAAAAGAGAAAGGGGTTCCGGATTAAAAGCACCCGGCCCACCTGCAATGATGATCGGATCCTCTTGGATTCGGTTTTCAGACAGGATTGGTATCTGACCGAGTTCAAGCATAAGAAGGATATTAGTGCATGAAAGTTCATACTGGAGGGTAAAACCGACAACATCAAAATTCTTTAAAGGCACTTTATCCTCAATAGAAAAAAGAGGAATGGACTTCTCCCTGAGCAGCTCAATCAAATCATGATCTGGCGCATAGACTCTATCTGCAGCAAGAGTGTCTTGAGCGTTAAGGATCGTGTATAAAATCTTCAATCCCAGATGGGACATTCCCACTTCGTAAAGGTCCGGGAAACAAAGAGCGATGTTAAAATACTTTTCTGAGACCTGTTTCTTTTTTGTGTTCAGTTCATTATTTGTATATCTTCCGGGACGAGTAACAAAATAGAGATATTTTTCAATGTCAACGGTCTGCACATCATTCCTTGAGTTCTATCGATTCTTCACATACTCGGGGAACACGTGCCAGGGTACATCCTTCCCTTTGAGAATATATTTTTTATAAAGGTCTTCTTTTTTATATGAGTATTTCTGAGTTTCGGTCTGTTCGAGTTCACCGGAACTGTTGAGGATATCTGTTCCATTCTGCTGGGTAAGCAAAGCATTTTTATCCTCAAATAGATTCCTGTGCAATACACCCTTTTTCTGAAGATGAAGCCCGACCATGAAAAGGATGGCAACAATGATCACGAGGGCTGATATCTTAAAAAAGATCCTGGGTATGAGTACTTTTTTTGACGTCTGCTTCTTCTTTTGCAAAGGAACACTTTTCTTCTTTTCTTCGAGATCATATTGCTTGGCATAAAGCGTCATTGCTTTGTTAATATTCGCACCGATGAAACGGGTATAATTCAGAATATACATTCGGGCAAACCTGATATCGATCAGTTCATGAAGTGTGTCATTCTCAATAGCTTCCAGGAATTGTATCTTGATCATCGTGCGTTCATGGACCTCATCCAGATCGATGCCTTTGAACATACGGTGGGCTCTCAGGTATCCCCCGAGACTTTCATGGTTTTCTTCAACAACCTTCTGCGAAAATTTAATTGCCATTGCGATCCTTTATTTCCAAAGTACAAACATCATCAGCGAACCCGCTAGATTACAGGCGACGTCTTTGTAACTAAAATACTGCCCTTTTACTTTATCGTCAAAAATTTCTTTAAAAATTCCAATTATTCCAGTCAGACTCAAAGACCAGATCCTGGCTGAATCCGGTTTCATGTGCCCTGCATTTTTCAGCATCTCATACTGCCAGCAATACACAAAAGCCGATGAAAGCACGTGTGAAATGGAATCATGTGCAAAAAGAGGTTCTCCAACGAATTTCAATGGTTCAGCTTCTGCACGCTGTACAATGCCACATGCAAAAATAACCAAAAGAAAGATCATGATATATTTCATAAGCTATTGATTGCCATATTTAACTGATCGGGTAACATGAATCAAAGCAAAAAAAATAAAAGAATTGCAACTTGTGGGCATACAATTCTTTTATAAAACTGGTTTTATGATCTCTTAAGGAAGCCAGCTCTCGTCGATCACATCCTCTGTGCCTGTGACAGACCAGTAATCCTTGTCAAAGTTATAAACGATCTGTGCGCCGGCTTTACCGAATTTGTTCGTCGTGGTAGCAATAACCGTTGTGTCTGTAAGAGTAAATTCGAAAAATTGTTTGCCTTCGAGCTCGTCAGTAAGGTTGAGCATGGTTATGTCGAATGCATAATAACCCTGATCTGCGTTGAATTGCTCGTTTGCTTGAAGAATGATATCAAAGGTCGGGAACACCTCGAGATCCATTCTGTCCCTGTTGCGTTTTTCACCGATTGCAGGAAAAACAAGTATCACGATTATACCCACGATCAGTATAACCATCAAAACTTCTATCAATGTCGCCTTTTTTGCTTCATTTTGCTGTGCCATCGCACCTCCAATTTGGTTTTACAATTTGAAAAACTGATTGAGCTTGTCAAAATATTTGTGAATGAAAATACTCATTGACAATAATTAATCCATAATTTTAGAAAGCACAAGGATAAAAGATGAAAATAATAAGAGTAAGAAAAGGATTGTCTGGTGAGTAAGAAGATTTTGTTATGTTGTGCAGGATTATTATTGGTTTCACATTTATTTACTGATACCATTATCGTAGATATAGACGGCACTGGAGATTACATAACGATCCAGGAAGGTATAGATTACTCGGCAAATGGAGATGTAGTCCTGGTTTATCCGGGACGATATATAGAGAATGTAAATTTTAATGGACATAGCATTACTTTGGCGAGCTTGGAACTCACCACAGGAAATGAAGTATATATAGATTCAACGATCATCGATGGGAATAGAGCAGGAAGCTGTGTGACGGTGATAAATGGGGAGATAGCCACCATCAGAGGATTTACCATAACAAATGGTTCCGGAACAGATATGTCAGCTGGTAATAGGGGTGGTGGTATCATTGCACATCATGGTTATTCATCAAGTTCGGGTATTTCGATTGTAAACTGTATGATAAAAGATAACATTGCTGAACAGGGCGGTGGGATTTTTATTTGTGGTTCGAATGATAATATATACACTCCACTTCTCTCAGGTGTTACAATTAAAACAAATCAATCAATGTCGGGAGGCGGAATTCATAACATATTTTCCCGACCTTCATTTGATCCTGATAATTTATGTAACATTTATAACAATCATGCAGGTCTTGGGCAGGATATCTATGCCTATGATTCATGTCATATCCATGTGGTTGTGGATACATTTACTGTTTTTGAACCTGAGAAGTATTTTGCTGAGTATATACAATATTATCCAAATGATATAGGAGAGTTTTCATTTGATATTCAACATTCATGGATGGAAGAGATCAACCACGATTTATATGTGTCTTCAGAAGGGGATGACAGTAACAGCGGATTGTCGATGGACGAGCCTTTAAGAACCATTGCACTAGCAACCGACAGGATCGCGTCAGACAGCTTAAATCCAAAAACCGTTCACGTCGAAGAAGGTGAGTATTCACAAACACTTAATGATCAGATATTTCCAATTTCTATGAAGAGTAATACATCACTCGTTGGGGAGAATATCGACACAAAGATTATTGGTGATGATTCATTGTTTAATACCCTGATAATGATTTATAATGAAAAAGAAAATATTAACATAACCAACTTCTCTTTTGAAAGTGATATAACCTTGCAAAGTGCAATATTAAATTTTCATGATAATAAGAATATTACTTTTAAAGATTTACAATTCAGTGATATGATATTCAGGTATGGAAGTTCAATTTATACCTATATAGCTGATTCAGTATTGTATCAGAACATTTTAGTAAATAATATTGATTCAAATGAAATATGCGGAATCCATCACGAACAAACCAATGCAAAATTAGAGAATTGTATTTTTACAGACAACTATGCCCATGGTATTTATTCATTTACTGCAATACGAATAGATGCTGTGGATTATGCAGTTGTTGAGAATTGTATTTTTAATAATAATAGTAATAACAATGATGAAAGAACATTAATGTTAATGAGTTATCAGCAATTTTGTAATCCCACATTAGAGGTCAGAAATTGTATAGTTACAAATAATGCATCACCTTCAAATTCCATAATGTCTTGCTCATCCACAGATCCGATAGGTGATGTGTTTTTTACTAATAATACTTTCGCAAACAATTCTTCACAAAGATCTACTTTGAATGTAGGAGGAAATATTACATTTACGAATAATATAATGTGGGATTCAACTCAATGTGAAGTATTCATATATGATCTTTCAGCGTATGGAATTATTTCTACATTAGATATTCAATATAACGATATAAAAGATAGTATCGACGGTGTGTGGAACCAGAATGGGGCAAACATAGTACACTGGCTGGACGGTAATATTGATGTAGATCCACAGTTTACGGGTACGGGAGATTATCCTTATTATTTATCGAGCACTTCTCCCTGTATTGATGCAGGCACACCCGACACAACAGGACTCAATCTTCCATGGTTAGACTTAGCGGGGAACCCACGTGTATATGGTGGAAGAATCGATATGGGCGCTTTAGAGTGGCAGGGATATAGTGTCGATCCGGATACCAATATGGTGAATAATCTGTACTTCTTTAAGAACACACCCAATCCTTTTAAAGATCAAACCACAATCTCTTTCACGTCATTGGATTATGACAGGGTGAGAGAATACACATTATCAATCTACAATTTACGAGGACAGCTTGTGCGAAGATTTTACGGACCAGATGAACATTTCTGGGCAATAAACGAGATTGTATGGGATGGAAAAGATATGGACGGGAATGTCACTGCTCCTGGTGTGTATTTTTATTCTCTTGAGTTCGAGGAAACTGCTGTTGTGAGGAAGATGGTGAAATTTACCTCACCCTAACCCTCTCCTTGGCAAGGAGAGGAAATAAAAGGGAGAGGTTTGAAAGATATTATTCACCTAGATTTTTCTCTGTGATCTCTGTAGTTTAATACTACTTTTCTTAGATATAAAAACAAAAATTAGAACATGTAGGGTCAATTGCCCCAATTGACCAGGATAAAGAAAGCAGCCCAACTTAAGTCTTTGCTTCAAGCACAAATTAGTTGACACAAAAATGAACTGGACGCATTCGTATTTCATCTTAATCTATCGAGAGGAATGAGAACATGAAAAAAGCATTAATAATCATCCCGACCTATAATGAATCTGAGAATATTCCAAAGCTCATACCCAAAGTTCTTTCGGAAGATAAACGTATCGAAATACTGATCGTTGATGATAATTCACCGGACGGTACTGCTGATCTCGTGAAGAACATCATGAAAACAAATCCGAAAGTGCATATTCTTGAGCGTGAAGGCAAAATGGGTCTTGGAAGTGCCTATATCGCAGGATTCAAATATGCGCTGGAACATAACTATGATTATGTATTCGAAATGGATGCGGATTTCTCTCACAATCCGGATGACATCCCAAACTTCCTTGAAGCAATCAAAACTAACGATTTGGTCATTGGTTCACGATATATAACCGGCGTGAATGTCGTCAACTGGCCCTTCAGACGATTGCTTTTAAGTATTGGCGCATCAAAATATGTCCGCCTTATCACATCGCTTCCAATAAAAGATCCAACCGGCGGATACAAATGCTTTAGAAAAGAAGTGCTCGAAGCACTCGATCTTGATAGCGTGATGTCGGACGGTTACTCATTCCAGATAGAGCTGAACTACAAGGTCTGGAAAAAGGGATTTCGCATAAAAGAGATTCCCATCGTTTTTTATGACCGTGTCAACGGAACATCCAAGATGTCCAAAAAAATTGTCAGAGAGGCAATTGTCAGAGTTTGGCAGCTTCGTTTTTTCCCTGAATACTGGGAGCGACGAAGTAAAAAAAAGCTGCAAAAGAAATCATAGTTCATAATTTATAACGAATTATTATCATGAAAATCAAAGTTAAAATTCTCATAGATTATCTTTTCATTCTTATCGGAACAGCTCTGATGGGTTTGTCCATTGTACTTTTTTTGTCTCCAAACAAGATCGCTGCTGGTGGTGTGAGCGGTCTGGCAGTTGTTATCAACTATCTCTTTCACATCCCTATCGGTATTATCATGCTTGTGTTCAATATTCCGCTTTTCTTAATAGGATTGAAAATTCTGGGAAAACGATTCGGCATTCGAACAATTGTTGGGATGATCACCTTTTCACTGTTCACAGACTTTTTCAATAATATTCTTCACCTTAAAGCGCTTACCGAAAATCCTCTTCTCGCAAGTTTGTATGGCGGATTGTTACTTGGTATTGGACTCGGCATCGTTTTTAAGGCAAAGGGCTCGACAGGCGGCTCGGACATTGTTGCGCAGATATTCAGCCAGAACAGGATCATGACTGCTGGTAATACATTTATTCTCATAGATTTTGTTGTGATCAGTATAGCGGGTTTGTGCTTCAGGGGTGTCGAGTTTGCACTCTGGGGATTTATTGCATTATACATTTCCAGCAAAGTTGTCGATGTTATTATTGCCGGACTCGGCTATGCAAAAGCTTCACTTATTATATCAGATAAATCGGATGAAATAAAAGAACTCATATTCGATAAAATGAACAGGGGTGTGACGTTCTTGAAAAGTGAGGGCGCTTACTCAGGCAAAGAGCGTGATGTGATACTTTGCATCGTTTCCAGGCGCGAGGTAGCAAAACTCACCGAGATCGTGAAATCAACTGATCCCGATGCGTTTGTCATCATTCAGGAAGTTCATCAAGTTCTGGGTAAGGGCTTCAAACCAAGAGAAAATATTGTATAATAAAATGAACCACGAAATACAAGCAAATGAAATCAATGGATTTCTGTTCTTTCGTGTTTTTCGTGGTTAAAATAAACAGGAGTTTTATGGCAAAATTAGGTGTTAATATCGATCATGTAGCAACGATCAGACAGGCTCGCAAAACCTTTGAGCCCGATCCGGTGGAAGCAGCCTTTATTGCAGAAAAATACGGCGCAGACCAGATCACCATCCACCTTCGTGAAGATAGACGTCATATACAGGACAGAGATCTGAGGATTATCAGAGAAACAGTGCAGACAAAACTCAACCTTGAAATGGCACCAACTGAAGAGATGGTCGCCATAGCAAAAGCTGTCCATCCGGATACGGTTACGCTGGTGCCTGAAAAACGTGAGGAAGTTACAACAGAGGGCGGATTGAACCTGGAACTCAAAGGTCTAGAAGAGAAAATACATGCACTGAAAGAAGCAGGGATTGCAGTCAGCGTGTTCATCGATCCGGATAATGAAGTAGTAAAAATGGCACACAAGCTTGGGGCTGATGCCGTCGAACTCCACACCGGTTACTTTGCAAATGCAAAAAGCGAACAAGACATACTCAGCGAAGTGGAGCGCATCAAAGAAGCAGTGCATACAGGCAAGAAACAAGGACTCTATGTGGCAGCGGGTCACGGAATTACATATTTCAATGCACATTATCTTGCAGGAATAGAGGATATCCAGGAATATAATATCGGGCATTCGATCATTTCACGGGCAGTTTTTGTGGGGCTCGGAAGAGCTGTTCAAGAGATGAAAGCACTCATTTCCTGAATGCTATGTATGCCTATCTTGCAGCCATTACTTTTTTTTCTATTCTACTTACTCCATATTTTCTCTTTAAATATTTGAAGAATCCTTACGAATGGAAACAGCGCTTAGGATTCATACAAATTCCTCATCATAATAAAAAAACTATCTGGTTTCACGCAGCATCAGTTGGTGAGATACATGCCATTATACCGCTTGTTAGGGAGTTTATAAATAAACACAGCGATCAATGGTATGTAGTCATTTCAACTACAACAACTACCGGGCATGAAAGAACGAAGGAATTTGCATCATCTTGTCAGGAAAATGTTACTCCGATCCTTCTTCCTCTGGATATTCCTTTCTCAATTTTGCGAACACTAAAGAGAATTTCTCCCGATCTACTTGTCATTGCAGAAACTGAGATATGGCCTGCTTTGATACATTATGCTCACAAGCTAAAGTCGAATATTATTCTTATCAATGGAAGGATCGCTCCCAAAACTGTTAAGAATTATAAGAAATTTTCCTTTATTTTCAGGAAAGTGCTGAATCACATTGATGAGATCGGTACTCAGACCGATGAAGATAGGTTACGATTCGAGGAAGTGACAGCCAGCCCTGTTCATGTTATAGGGAATCTGAAATATGCACTCCAGCTTACCGAGTTTGATGTTGTTGAAATCAAGAAAGAATGGCATCTATCCTCACCATTCATTATTACCTTTGGTAGTTCGCGACCCGGCGAAGAACTTATCGTTGCAGAGCTCTATACCTTTCTCAATGAAAAAAATGTTGATTCCCAGATCATTCTCGCACCACGCCATCTTCAGCGGCTTGATGAAGTTGAGAAAATTCTTAAAGATAATAATATTGAGTACAGAAAATTATCCGATTTATCATCACCAAAACGACTCATTCTCATTGATACAATGGGCGAATTGACAAAAGCATATGCCGTTTCAGATATTGCGTTAGTCGGCGGCAGCTTCTATGATTTTACCGGTCATAATCCACTTGAGCCAGCTTATTTCGCCAAACCAATTATCATGGGGCCGTATCATTCAAGCTGTATGAAATCCGTCGAAATGCTCAAAAATGCTGATGCAATAGTTATCTCGGACAAGAATGAATTGCAGAATGTAATCTTTAATTTGTTTAATGATCCTCAAAAGCGAGTCGAGATGGGGCAGAAAGCAAAAGAAGTAATGGAAAAGAACAGGGATGCTCTTGAGAAAACCTTGAACATGATCGAGAAGTTCCTGTAAACTGTTGGCGAGGTGACTATGAAAGAAGCACAGTTTTATAAGAAATTAGAAAGCAATAAGGTACAATGCCTACTCTGTCCGCAAATGTGTGAGATTGCAGATGGAAAACGAGGGATGTGTTTTGGCAGGAAGAACGAACGTGGAACGCTGTATGCTGAGAATTATGGTGAGACAATCTCGATTTCAATGGATCCTATTGAAAAAAAACCGCTCTATCATTTCTGTCCGGGAAAGGATATACTCTCGATCGGTCCAAACGGGTGTAATCTTACCTGCGATTTTTGCCAGAACTATTCCATATCCCAGCAAAAAGCACCAACAAGCACTCTTCATCCTGAAGACCTGATTGCACTCTGCAAGAAATATAATTCAATCGGTGTTGCCTATACGTACACAGAACCGCTTATCTGGTACGAATATATTCTTGATACAGCTAAAGTATTGCAAGCACACGATCTCAAGGTCGTACTCGTATCGAACGGATTTATCAATCCCGAGCCGGTGAAGAAGCTCCTTCCTTATGTCGATGCCATGAATATAGACCTGAAGGCATTTGCTAATGATTTTTATAAAACATACTGTTCCGGACGCCTTGAAGCGGTAAAAAATACGATCAACCTTGCTGCGCAGCACACACATATCGAAATCACGAATCTTATCATAACTGACTTGAATGATTCGAGAAAAGAGATCGAGGAACTCGTTGAATTTGTGGCAGGTATAAATAAAGATATTCCTCTTCATTTTTCACGATATTTCCCTGTATACAAAATGAAAAAACCACCTACAAAACCTGAAACGCTTGAAATGGCATACGAGATCGGAAAAAAGATACTATCCTATGTTTACGTTGGAAATATTCATCTACATGAAACCCATGATACATACTGCCCAAGCTGTCATGAACTGCTTATCAAACGTTCGGGATTCTACACTTCAGTGAGCAATATCGATGAAAATAATTGCTGCATGACATGCGGACATAAGATATACGGAGTACACCTTTTTGATTAAGCGGGAATTACTCTCTCATTTTACCTTTGCAGATGGTGTGCTGATATTTCTGATTATTCTCATTATAATTATATCAGCATTGATTATTTATAAGAATGGACATGAGACAGAATGGGCTGTGATCAAATTCGAAGACAATACTGAAACTATATCTTTAGAAAAAGATCAGATCTATGAACTCGACAATGGCATGGTGATTGAGGTCAAAGGAGGAAAGATCAGGGTCAAGGATTCTGATTGTCCGCAAAAGATATGCGTCAAGCACGGATGGCTGAAATTTGCTAATGATGTGATCGTGTGCCTTCCAAATGAAACGATAATTTATTTAAAGAAAAAGTCTGACCTCGACTATATTACAAGATGATGAAATTCCAGGAACAAAGAATCCTCCTTCTCTCGGCTTACTCGATCATGGCTGTATTGCTTTTTATCGTGGAAAGTGTCATACCCAAACCGCTGCCTTTTATGAGGATCGGACTGGCAAATGTTTTTATATTACTTATTCTTGTACAGCTTGATTTTGTTTCAGCTCTCGTCGTGACGATGTCGAAGGTCATCATAGGCAACCTTTTTTCAGGACTGCTTTTTACACCGTTTGTGCTCTTTTCCTTAGTAAGCAGCTTGGTCTCATTGCTTGTGATGTATGCAGTATATAAGAGCAAAATTCCGGTAAGTCTGATCGGTGTTAGTATAACCGGTGCTGTTTCTCACTTGCTTACACAGCTGATTTTAGGATATTTTCTTTTTGTGCATACGTTAAGGATTTTTGTTCTTTTTCCAATCATACTCCTTATAGGACTTGTCAGCGGACTGATAACAGGAATACTTGTCGTGGTGTTATATAAAAAGATACAACTTAGAACTTTTGAATCGCTGCAAAAATACTAAATTGAAAAAACTATCAAAAAGGGATACATAAAAGATTGACAAAAAAAACTCAGCCACTTTTCTATTCTCGATTTATTCGTGCTCAGGAATATGATGCTGTTCATGGTACGGATTCAAGAAAGTAGAGGTAATCTGTCATGAAAGGGTTATTAGTAAGAAAAACTCTATTCTTACTTGTTATTATTTGTGTATCAATCTCACTTTTTGCGAAGAATCAGGAAGCATATAAGTCGGTTGAACAGCTCATTCAACTTGCCGAAAGTATGCAGAATGAAGATCTCGCTAAAACAGTGGAGATCTGTTCCCAAGCCCTTGAAATACTGGAAGATTATCCGGATGAAGCTCTTGAGCGCAAAACACATCTTCTGCTTGCTCAAACAAAACGTCTTATGGGATTGTATGAGGAATCTCTTCAAAGTCTCGAATTTCTTATTGGAGGAAATTTGAATCCCGAAGACAGAGAGAGCAGCGCACATGCATACCTGACAGCAGCCTCAAATTTAGAAAGGATGGGAGAATACGTACAGGCATATGAAGCATCCATAAAAGCGCTCGAGAATTTCGAAAGACTTCAGGACTACAAAAATGTCATTGCTACTAAGATCCTTATCGGTGATTTGTTCATCGTATTAAAGAACTATAATAATGCAGTACAATATCTCGAGGAAGCACTGGTTCTTGCCAGGGACAATGGTTTTTCGAAAGAATACTATAATTCGATAATTCGTCTTGGCAGATCATATCAAAGGATGGGTGAATGGGAGAAGTCCCGCACATGTATGAATGAAGTTTTAGATGAAGATGACTCGTCCCTTTATCAAAAGGGATATGCCCACTACATCATAGGTCAAACCTATCTTGATGAAAAAAACTGGGATCTGGCACTTCAGAATGAACTCAAAGCGCTCGAATTTGCCGTACATGAGGATAACTTATACCTTCAATCTGTTGCATACACCGATCTTGGATATATTGAAATGAATCTCGGACATTATGAAAATGCGCTGGTGTACAATCAAAATGCTCTTGCCTTAAGAAGAGAAAGAGAGAACCAGTCCCTCATTGCAAGCTCACTGAGAAATATTGGAACCCTTAACATCAGGTTTGGAAAGTACGATCAAGCAATCGAATATCTTATGAAAGCACTGGACATAACCAGAACAAATATTGAGCCGGCAATTTCAAGCGATATCTATCTCAACCTTTCAAAAGCCTACGCTGCATTGGGCGAGTATAAAAAATCCTATGATAATCTCCTTGAATATGCAAATCTAAAGGACAAGATATATGATGAAACACTGATCAGTAACATCCAGGATGTTGAGTTCGAGTATTTTATTGAAAAAAAGAATGCTGAACTTGAAATTCTTAGAAAAGACAGTGAGATCAAAGAACTCGAGATCAAAAGGCAGACAATACTTCACACGTCGATAATCATTATTTTAGTCTTTCTGGTCATTATCATCTTTCTCCTTTTGAACAAGTATAGGGTAAGTGAAAAAATGTCCGAGAAACTTGAAGCGATGGTCGAAACTCGAACAGAAGAATTGAAAAATGAGATACTGGTCAGGAAGGAAACAGAAGGACAACTCAACCGGTCGCTCAAAGAAAAAGAGCTGCTCCTTCGAGAAATCCATCACAGAGTAAAAAATAATCTGCAGGTGATATCAGGACTTCTTCATCTTCAGCAAGAGGAGATTAAAACAAAGGAAGATGCACATAAAGGATTTGTAGCAAGCCAGGATAGGATCCAAGCAATGGCAAAGGCATATGAGTTGTTGCTGGGTTCACCGTATATGTCCGAAGTGAGTGTGGGTAAATACATCGAAGAACTCGCTAATCAGATCAGATATAATTATGATCTTAAGGGCAGAGTAACAATGCATTATACAATGGATGAAGTAACTGCCGGAATTGAGATCCTTGATAGACTCGGATTGATCCTGAACGAACTCCTGACCAATGCAATCAAATATGCTTTTGAGGGAAGAGATACTGGAGATATCCATATTCGACTTCATAAAAGAGAAAATGCACTTGAAGTAACTATTTCAGATAATGGGATAGGAATTTCTGAAGATTATGATGAAATTCATCCAAAGACTCTTGGACTATCAATTGTGCAAATGCTTGTTCAACAACTTGAGGGCAGCATGACGGTCCACCTTCAAAACGGAACGAGTTTTATGCTTATTATTCCATTATAAATGGGCGAAAGAAGTATTATGAATAAGATTTTAATAATCGATGATACAAAAGAAAATCTGGAAGCAGTTAAAGATTCACTTGAATTATTAATCCCGAATTGTGTCGTAATAACAACAGATTCAGGGAAAGAAGGGCTAAAAGTAGCGAAGGATGTACTGCCGGATGTCATTATTTCAGACGTTGTTATGCCCGAAATGAATGGAATTGAAGTATGCAAGAGATTGAAGAAAGATGAAAAAACAAAGCTTATACCAATAATAATACACACAGGATCGAAAACCGATGCTGACACCCGTATTCAATGCCTGGAAGCTGGAGCCGATGTATTTTTAGCCAAACCGATTGATGCCGGAGAACTCACTGCTCAGATCAATGCAATGTTGAGAATTAAAAAAGCTGAAGATAAACTCCGTGCAGAAAAAGAACAATTAGATGTTTCGGTATATAAAAGAACAAATGAATTAAAGGAGAGTGAAGAAGCCTTAACGCTCGTAATTGAAAATATACCTTTTGCTGTTTTTGCACATAATCTTGATGGAGAATTTATTCTTGTGAACAAAACTTCTAGTGACTATACTGGTTATACCAAAAGAGAACTCCTCAAAATGAGGGTATCTGATGTAGACCATCAAAGCATCACAAGGGACTTTCGGAAAAATATCTGGGAGAAACTTCAATATGGCGAACATGAACAAGTATTCTCTACTCACTATAGAAAAGATGGATCACAGTATCCGGTTGAAGTCCATATAACTGCTATCACTTTAAGAAGCGAACCCATAATCATTGCCATAGTCCAAGATATCACTGAGCGCAAACTGGTAGAGAAAGCCTTAGCTGAAAGCGGACAATTAAACAGAACTGTGATCGAGAATTCACCAATTGGTATTTCTGTGAGAGATAAAAATGGCACACTTCTATTATCAAATAAAGCTTGGAAGACCCTCTGGGGATCTTCTGAAAAAGATATTTCAGCAGCTCATCAAAAAAGAAATAAACTTGTTTTTGATGAAAAAGATTCATACCTGCATGATCATCTTGATGAAATTAGGAGAGTATATTCGGAAGGTGGACAGTATTTTATTCAAGATGTTCAACTTTCACGAAACAAAGAGAATAAAGCTGAGTGGATCTCACAGTATTTTTATTCAATCGTAGATGAAAAAGGAGAGGTTGAAAAGGTTATTATTCTTACAGAAGATGTCACAGAACGCAAGCATGCAGAAGAAAAGCTCAAAAGATCGGAACAGAATTTGAGAGCTCTTTTTAGGGCAATGACCGATATCGTTTTAGAATTGGATCGGGAAGGAAGATATATTAATATCGCACCTACTTCGCCCGACCTTCTTTATAAACCAGCAGCTGAAATATTAGGAAAAACCTTACATGAGATCTTTCCCCTTAATGAAGCTGATAAATTTCTTTCAGTGATTCATAAATCACTTGATGAAGATAGAATTGTCAAGATAGAATACCCCCTAAAAATAAAAAATAAAGTTATTTGGTTCGAGGGTAGAGCAACCCCCAAAACCCCCAATACGGTACTTTATATTGCTCATGATATAACCGAACGCAAGGAAGCAGAGAGAATTCAAAAAACATTATTCAACATTTCAAATGCTCTGAATACAACTGATAATATCAATGAGCTTTACAGCAAGATCAGAGAATTTCTGGGAGATGTAATTGATACTACAAATTTCTATATTGCTTTATATAATGAAAAAACTGATATGATCTCTCTCCCTTTTGATGTTGATGAAAAAGACGCATTTGATACATTTCCTGCAGGCAAGACTATTACAAAATATGTCATCAAAACCGGCAAATCTCTTTTTGCTACGAAGGATGTTGTAAAAAAATTAATAAAAAATGGATTAATTGAAACAATTGGTTCTTCTTCTGAAATCTGGTTAGGTGTACCTCTTAAATTGGAAAACAAAGTAATCGGTGTAATTGCAGTTCAAAGCTATGATGATCCAAACCTTTATACAGAAAAAGATATTGAAATTCTAAACTTTATTTCCGAAGAAATAGCTCTTGCTATAAATCGTAAACAAGCAGAAGATGAGTTAAAAGTAAATCGAGAGCGTCTCAAAACAGCAAATTCTATCTTACGTCACGATATTGCCAATGATCTTATCGTGATAAAAAGCGCTCTGGATATTTACCATGAAGAGCAGGATAAAACAATGCTCGAGGAGATTGATAAACGAGTAGAAAAAAGTCTCATTACAATAAAACATCAACGAGAACAGGAGCGCTTCCTGGATTCTCATTCTGATTTAAATGAGTACCAAATTGATAATGTGATAAAAGAAATTATCAAAGATTATCCGGATATAGCATTCAATGTTACAGGTACCGGCAAAGCATATGCTGATAATGCGATATATTCCGTATTTGAGAATATTATCAATAATGCGGAAATGCACGCAAAGAGTACAAAACTCGACATTGATATCACGTATAATGAAGATTATTGCGATATCAAATTTGCCGATGATGGGATTGGTATACCTGATGAAATTAAACATAAGGTATTCGATAAAGGTTTCCAATTTGGGAAAAATGGGCATACTGGTATAGGTCTGTACATTGTAAAAAAGACTATAGATGATTATGGTGGAGAAGTCTTCATTCAGAATAATACACCAAAAGGTGCAGTATTCGTCATTCGTTTGAAAAAAACAATTGGAAGATAAAATATTTGATTTTTGATCTGTCATACTGACAAATTATTGAAATTCACTTCTTCCTTATTTAGATTTACACAATTAGAGTATTCACATATTATTTAATTAAGTTTTGACAGTTCAATGGAATCCTGCGAAAAAATGTAACGTATGAAAAAAGTTAAATTCTGGAATGTATTTTTTATTGTTGCCTGCATTTGTTTGTTTTTTGTAGGCCTTTTTGCAGGGCTTATTTATCATTACAGCCTTGAACTCCCACCCATATCACAGCTTGAAGAATACGAACTCATGAATGGCACAAAGGTGTTTGATAAAGATGGCAATCTTGTTAAGATATTCGCCAGCGAGCACCGCAGAAGTGTTCCTCTTTCGGAAATGTCCGACACATTGATCAATGCCTTTGTTGCAATGGAAGATGAGAATTTTTATGATCATACCGGTATTGATTTTACATCGATCCTTCGAGCTTTCCTGGCAAATTTTACAGCAGGAAGCATCCAGCAGGGTGCCAGTACTATTACACAGCAGCTTGCACGTGATATGTTCCTGAATCTTGAGCAGTCGATGGATAGGAAGGTCAAAGAAGCACTATTGAGTTTTAAGATAGAACGCACTTTCTCAAAAGATCAGATACTGGAAATGTATCTCAATAAAACATATCTTGGCGGTGGCAACTACGGTGTGGAATCCGCTGCACAGAATTATTTTGGGAAATCATCAAAAGACCTGACACTCGCGGAGTGTGCATTGCTTGCCCGAATTCCACAAGCACCAACCTATCTAAATCCTCGTCTTCACTATGATGAGGTGGTTCGAAGAAGCAAGTTTGTCCTCGCCCAGATGTATGATCTTGGATATATCGATGAAACAGCATATTATAAAGCCTACTATGATACAATTGAGATCAAAACAAGAAAAAAAGCCAAACAGCCGGTTGATTATTATCTTGAGTATGTCCGGAAGTATGTTGAGCAAAAATACGGCACATCCATGCTGTACAATGGTGGATTACAGGTTTATACACCTCTCGATGTCGACCTGACCAATTATGCGGATTCTGTTTTGAACAGACATCTTGTTGAGTTCGAGAACAAGTTGAATTATGATGTCAAATATGAAGACTTTCCAGCAGATACCTTTGATATTGATACAAAATATGTGCAAGGTGGTATATTTGCGATAGAACCAAACACGGGATATGTCCGCTCGATGCTCGGGGGAAGGAATTTTAATCACAGTAAATTCAACCGCGTGCAACAAGCACGAAGGCAGCCCGGTTCAGCATTCAAGCCATTCATTTATACCGCAGCGATAGCAAATGGCTATACTGCAGCAACTATGATTAATGACCTTCCAGTAATCTTTTTGCAAAATGATTCAACACACTGGGAACCCCCCAACTATGCAGATAAATTCTATGGATTAACTCGACTGCGTATTGCATTGAAACATTCAAGGAATATCCCGGTTATTAAGATATTCATGGACCTTACTCCCTATGAGGTTATTAAATATGCAGAGCGTCTTGGAATAGACAGTCCACTTTATCCTTTCCCTGCACTTTCATTGGGATCTGCAGAGGTTTATCCTGCTGAGCTTATCGCCGCATACTGCCCCTTCGCAAATGGCGGTAAGCGTGTCGATCCAATCTATATCACACGAATTGATGATGAGACGGGAAAGATGCTCGAAGAATATCTACCTCACTCCTCTCAGGTCATTAGTGAAGAGATTGCATATCTTATGACAAATTTGATGCAATCCGTTGTTGACGGTGGAACTGCCGGAGGTATTCGCTGGCGTGGTTTTTATCTTCCTGCAGCAGGTAAAACAGGCACAACCGATAACTTCCAGGATGCTTGGTGTATTGCTTATACAACACAAATGGTGCTCGGGATCTGGGTTGGCTTCGATGACAACATTACCCTTGGAAAAGGTCAGGCAGGAGCATACGTGGCAGTACCACCCTGGCCTTTTATCATGAAGCGAGCAGTATATAACAGCTCACCTAAAGACTCAACCGGTGAAGCAATTATCAACAGGAAACTCTATGAATTCGAGGAACCGGATAACATGGTTCATGTCACGATTTCAGAAAAAACAGGACTTCTTGCACAGCCCTTTGAAAAGGAAGTAACAGAAGAGGTTTTTATTCGAGGAACCGAGCCCACAATCCTTTCAGACAGCCTTGGATACAATTTTGAACCCCTCGGCTACCAGGATCTTACGATCGATACGCTGTTTATAGATATGGATGAATATTATCGTACGATGGATTATAAGAAAAGCATCAAAACACATCGCGGTGAATGATCTTCTTAATAACTATTCTGGGCATTCTACTTATATATTACATCATATTTATTGTGATTTTTTATCGGGGACTGGGAAGGAAATATCCTGCTGCAACAAGTGCCAAACCATTTATATCGATCGTCGTTGCTGCGCGAAATGAAGAAGACACAATTTCCCAATTACTGACATCTCTTATCAATCAGGATTATCCTGAAGATGAGTTTGAGATAATCATTGCAGACGATCAGTCTGAAGATTCAACAGCTCAAATCGTGCAGGATTTTCAAAAGAAGAGTAATAATCTTATACTATTTTCCGTAACGTTTTTTGATGATGTTGTATCCCGAAAAAAAAATGCATTGGCACAAGCTGTAGAAAAAAGTAGGGGAGAGATAATCCTCTGCACAGATGCAGATTGCATTGTTACATACCAATGGATTTCAGGGATGATCCGATACTTCGGAAGAGGAGTTGGCATGGTTGCGGGATTATCCACTCCATTTATTCCTGATTGGAAAGCAGCTACGCTCTTTCAAAAATATGAATACATTGATACGGCAGGACTCTTCTTTGCCGCAGCAGGTGCGCTTGGTACAGGAAGAGCTTTCTCGTGCAGTGGTCAGAATGTAGGGTTCACACGGGAAGCATTTGATAAAGTAGGCGGGTATGATAGGATTAAAAATTACATCTCCGGTGATGATGTTCTGATGATGCAGCTTATCCGCAATGCAGGTTATGAGATACGTTTTGCATTTGGAAAAGAGACACAGGCGTTTACAAAATCAGAGACGAAACTGGGAAATTTTTTAAATCAACGAACACGCTGGGCATCCAATGAAAAAGCACAAATATCATTGAATGTTGAATTTTACTTCTATCTAGCGGATGTGTTTTTGCTTAATCTGATGATACTTGTTGGATTATTTTTTATTCCTCTTTATGCCCTTGGAGCATGGGTCTTGAAGAGCATCGGCGAATATATTATCTTGCAAAGAGGAATAAAGCGTTTCGATCTCTTAAAGAATTCTATCATTCTTTTCCCGTTATGGGCACTTCTCCAACCTTTTTACATAACGATTGTTGGAATTGGCGGGAAGTTGCACCTTTTTTCGTGGAAGAAAAAAAACAATAGAAAATAAGGAAAATTACATATTTATCTTTTGACAAATAATATCGGTCTCAGAATAAGTGTCCTATTGAAAATCATGAAGGAAATTTCGTATGGCAAAGAAGATTAAAAAACATAAACACCACGAAATAAAAGAAGATAAGTTCGTAACGAATGCTCTGCTCTTTTATGAATTTTTGCAGAATCATTGGAAAAAAGTTGCATTCGGTGTGGGAGCAGTAATTGTAATCATCGTTTTGATCGTTTCCCTGACGTCACACTCCGGAAAAGTAAACATTATGGCTCTCAGGCAGTTTGATGAAGCTCTCGCTCTTTATGATGCTAATCAAGGTGACAAAGCTGAAGAAGCATTCCTTCAATTACTGGATGAGTATGGATCATCAAAATACAGTGGCTTGACATATCTCTACCTTGGTAAAATCAATATTGAGAAGAGTGATCCGGATGCTGACCTTGCAGAGACATATTTTAAAAAAGCAAAATCTAAACTGAAACAACAGGTTCTCAAGGAAGCTGCATGGCTTGGTTTGGCAGAATGTACGCGCGTTCAAAAGGGAGACGAAGCATATTATGAGTTCCTGGGCAGATTGATGAAGAAATTTCCTGATTCTTACAATGTGCCCCAACTCGCCTATAAGATCGCCGAATATTACTTTGAAACGGATAATTATGATCAAGCCACAAAGTATTATTCCATTATTGTTGATAAATATAATACTACAACAAACTTTTATAAGGCAAAGCAGCAATTGGAATATATTGAACAGCTGCTGCAGGATGCATAATTTTTTGATGCCATAAGCCCTTTCCGGAGGGCTTTTTTTATATACAATGAAAAAGAACATACTCGGCTGGATCAGTTATGATTTTGCCAATTCATCATTCACAACGGTGATCGTTACGGTTGTTTACAGTGTATATTTCAAAACTGTTATTGTAGGAAAAGAAGGAGTTGGAGATTCACTTTGGGGAGTTTCGGTTAGTTTGTCTATGCTGATTATTGCTCTGATTTCTCCTATGCTTGGAGCTATTGCTGATTATACTCATTCAAAGAAAAAATTCCTTTTTGTGTTCTGTTACACATCAGTCGTTTTTACAGCTCTTCTCTACTTTACCAGAGCCGGCACTATATTGTGGGGTATGCTCATTTTCATGATAGCTAATATCGGTTACGAGGGTGGAAATGTGTTTTATAACGCCTTTCTGCCGGAAATCACTACGAAAGAGAACATCGGTAAAATTTCAGGACTCGGCTGGGGGATCGGATATATTGGTGGATTGTGCGCCTTGTTGCTCTCATACCTGTTTATTGAAAACAATGTTATCCTTGTTTTTCCAACGATCGCTCTCTTTTTCGGGATTTTTGCCATACCGACCTTTGTTTTTATTAAAGAAGGTAACAGACAGCATAGTGTATCAAAAACAAATTATCTTAAGATCGGGTACGCTCGTATAAGAAATACATTTCTTCATATAAAGGACCTGAAAGAGCTTTATAAATTTTTGATTTCATATTTTATATACAATGACGGCATCAAGACTGTTATTGTTTTTGCGGCTATCTATGGGGCTCGGAGATTCGGTATGACCGGAGCTCAACTCATTATTTATTTTATACTTGCTAATATAACATCTTTTATTGGAGCCATTATTTTTGGATTTGTAGTTGACAAAATCGGTGCAAAAAGAACGATATCAACAACACTGCTAATCTGGATCGCAGTTGTTGTCTGGGCATATTTCTGCCCGAATGTTACGCAGTTTTATGGTGTCGGATTACTCGCCGGTATTGCGATCGGATCGAGTCAGTCGGCAAGCAGATCGCTGCTATCGCTTCTCACACCAGAAGATAAGCATGCTGAATTCTTTGGATTTTACGCAGTGAGCGGTAAAGCAGCTGCTATCATCGGACCGCTTATTTATGGATTGCTCGTGCTGATCTTTCATAGTCAAAGATTGGCAATATTAAGCATCGCAGCGTTCTTTATAGCTGGTTTCCTCGTTCTTCAGTCAGTTAATGAGAAAAAAGGAATCCAGGTAGCATCACAAATTTTTAGAAAGGAGTAGTCATGTGTGGAATAGTGGGATATATCGGACCTAAACAAGCATTACCAATTGTAATAGAGGGTATCAAGCGCCTTGAATATCGAGGATATGATTCCTCGGGTGTTGCGCTTATTAATTCAGATGTAGACCTTGTTATTCATAAAAAAGAGGGCAAGATCGTTGAGCTTGAACAGTCTATACCCAATGATGTGAATTTTGAATCCCATCTTGGAATAGCTCATACGCGCTGGGCTACCCATGGTGAACCTACCACACTGAATGCTCATCCCCATATCGATTGCACAGGTAAAATAGCCGTTGTTCATAACGGCATTCTGGAAAATTACCAGCCCCTTCGAGACAAGTTGGAAAAAGAGGGGCATACATTTATAAGTGATACGGACACAGAAATTATTGCTCATCTCGTCGAACAGTTCTATGCAGACTGTCATGATATGCATACCGCAGTTCGAATGATGCTCAAGCAGGTTCAGGGCACACTTGGAGTTGCAATTATAAACAGGGATATTCCGGATAAACTCTATGCTGCACGTCGCGGGAGTCCACTCATTATTGGTGTTGGAGAAGGTCAGAATTTTATTGCTTCTGATGCGGCAGCGCTTGTTGTGCATACAAAGAATGTGATCTACCTTCAGGATGATGAGACAGCAGAGGTTTCTGCACATGATTTTACGATCAAAACAATTGCCGACGATGAAGTCCAGCGAGAGATCAGCAAAATCAACTGGGATATCTCTATGATAGATAAAGGTGAGTTCGATTTCTTTATGCAGAAAGAGATATTCGAACAGCCAACAACAATTGCCAATGCCTTTCGCGGCAGGATCATGGATATGTATAACACAGCTCGTCTTGGCGGTATTAATCTAACAACCGAACAGTTGAACAAGATTAACAGAATCTGCATCGTGGCATGCGGAACATCGTGGCACGCTGGTCTTGTAGGACAATATCTCATCGAGGACATTGCAAAGATTCCAGTTCGGGTTGAATATGCTTCTGAGTTTCGATATCGCGATCCGATTCTTACTCCTGAAACACTTGTCATTGTAATCAGCCAGTCGGGTGAGACAGCCGATACACTTGCAGCGCTTAGAGAGGCAAAAGCGCGAGGTACGCGCGTTATGGGTATTACTAATGTCGTGGGAAGTAGCATTGCTCGAGAAACTGATTTCGGATCATACATTCATGCAGGTGCAGAGATCGGTGTGGCATCTACAAAAGCATTCACTTCGCAGATAACAGTTCTCTTTCTTCTAGCCCTTCTGTTGGGTAGGATGCGAATGGTTTCACCCCAAGACGGAGCACAATATCTCAAGGAACTTAAATCAATACCCAGTAAGGTTGAAGAGATTCTGAAGATGGATGCAGCGATCAAAATGGTGGCTGAAAAATATAAAAATGTAACCAATGCCCTCTACCTTGGACGGGGTATTAACTATCCTGTTGCTTTGGAAGGAGCGCTGAAGATCAAAGAAATTTCATATATTCACGCGGAAGGATATCCTGCGGCAGAGATGAAGCACGGTCCAATTGCCCTGATTGATGAGAATATGCCGGTCGTGATCATTGCACCTGACGATTTTGTCTATGCAAAGATCATAAGCAATATACAGGAAGTCAAAGCACGAAAAGGACAGATCATTGCAATCGCGAATGAGCCCAGCAATGGGCTTGAGGATCTCGCTGATGACATCATTTTTATACCACGAACACTTCCTGCACTTACCCCACTTCTGACAGTGATCCCGCTCCAACTTCTTGCATATCATGTAGCTGTTCAGCGTGGACTCGATGTGGATCAACCGAGGAATCTGGCAAAGAGTGTGACTGTCGAATAATGTGAGATGAACCAGCGTATCGAAAAGTGCAATGCCTTTGCACTGAAGGTTACCGAGTACAGCAATACCAGTCAGATCATACAATTTTTCTCAA
This sequence comes from Candidatus Cloacimonadota bacterium, assembly GCA_016932035.1. NCBI lineage: Bacteria > Pseudomonadati > Candidatus Cloacimonadota > Candidatus Cloacimonadota bacterium. The sequence goes on along the minus strand of JAFGDR010000045.1, from coordinate 21,634 downwards.
AGGAGTTCGGGCACATCGGTGTAATAGCAAAGGGAACACGAAATCCTAAAAACAAGTATTACGGACTGATCCAGCTTCTCGGTAATTATGAGATCGTATTATATAAGAAAGATACGACACTTTCTCTCCTGAAAGAAATTTCTCTCATCGAGGATCATAGGAGACTTTCCTCTGATTTTACAATGACTGCTCTGGCTCATGCTGCTGCTGAGCTTTATATCCAGCTTATGTTTGAAGAAGATGATTATGAAAAATTCTATGTTCTTCTGACACAATTTTATGAATTTCTTCCACAAGTGAAAAGCAATCACATCCTCGTTTTCTGGCGATTCCTCCTTCGGGTTGCCGGCTTCCTGGGATTCTCACTTAGATTTAACACATGCCAGGTTTGCGGTACATTGAACAGCGATCTATTTCAAGGAATCTCATTTGCTCACAATGGCTTTATTTGTAGTAATTGCAGTCGTAAAAAAGCTGCAATTGAGCAATTTCAAATTAATGAGTCAACGCGAGATATCCTCTTGACTCTGAAAAACCTACCGGATATTGAATCCTATGATATCTCAGACCAGGACATTAAAACGATTAATACGGTATTCCAAACATATCTCAGCCATCATCTTCATAAAAAAATACATTTGAGGAGTTTGGAAGTTTTGTAGAAACCTTGCGAATGGTTGGACTTGTCTGCCCACTGGCGGACGATCTTCGCAAAGATTGTTGTGAAGAACTAAGCGCAACTAGAAAAAAAATTGTGAATTGTCATCCTTGAGGGAGAGAAACGACCGAAGGATCTCCCTACTCGAAAATTTTTCGTTGATAAGTATAAACCAGATGATTAAAGTTCGTTAAACAAGCTCTTTCAGAACAACCCTATATGACGGTTTATAGGCGGTTTTATACAATTTGGAATGACTCAATGATGGGAAATCACGTTGATGAAGTTCCGTGTTTAAATTATCCCAATTTTCTATATGGAGTTTAGAAATATGACCGTTCTCAATATATGTTTTTAGTTCTATCCAATATGATTTTAGTTTTTCTTTATCCGGTTTGATTTTTCTCCTAGTTTCAAGAAGCATTTCCCAGAGCTGTTGTGGAGAACCATATCGTTTAAAAACTGGTATATTAATTCTGACAATCTCTTGTTCAAGTGAAATATCGATAAATACAGATTTCTCATAAGATTGCTCGGCATTATCGAATTCCTTTTCGAGAGATAAAAACGCATTTTCTTCATTCGCAAAAAGGTGTGCAGGTCCCATAATACTTTGGTAGAGCAGCTTATAAATATCTCTCATTTCCATCAGCGGATAACGTTCAAGATGCGAACCTATGAGATGAACCATATTCTTTGAGTACATGTCACGACTCCATTGTATGAGAAATCATTGACAAGAAATTTGAGTCGTACCAATGCAACATATATTTTATATACCACAGAGGTTGAAAAACAATTTGATATCTTGATTATTTCTTCTTCTGTTTAAATTATAAATGAAGCTATTTTTTCATATCTAAAATAAATAATTTTTGTAGGAGCTACAATGGAATTTTTTGCAAAACTCAACAGGTTGCTTGAAAATCATCCTCATATTCTGGAAGATATTCCACGTGCTGAAATGATCCAGCGATCCATCGATGACGGTGAAGCGGTCATATCTGCTAACGGTTCATGCACAACCTGGACACCCATCGAATCAACAGGAAGAAGCCCGAAGGATACGCTTATTGTACAAAGACCTGAAAGTGAAGGAGATATTGATTGGCATTCACCGAACAACATCCCGCTAGATCCGGAAACCTTTGATATGATCCTCGAAGACACATTGAAGACTTTTTCCAACAAGGAAAAGATCTACATGACAAACAGGGTGCTCAGCGCTGAAACATCCTATGCGTTACCCGTTAGAACAATCTGTGATAAGGCATTGACAGCACTCTTTACAGACAATATGTTCCGCCCAGTTCCTGATGACCTTTCAGATAGTGTTTTTGCCGAGAGAGGATTCACTATTCTCGTCCTTCCATATGATAAACTTGATAGAGAACGATATAATGATCGACTCCGCACTTTGCCGGATGGAAAAACATCAAACATGGCAATAGTTATGGATTTTGATAATCGAATCGGTGTTGTGTATGGTTCTGCATATGGCGGCAGCGTAAAGAAGCTTATGTTCACAGTGATGAACTATTATCTTCCCGGAGAAGGTATTTTACCTTTGCATTGCTCTGCAAATGAAGGAGAGAATGGAGATTCCGCTCTACTTCTCGGTCTATCAGGCACAGGCAAAACCACCCTTTCTGCCGATCCAAAGCGCGCTCTTCTTGGTGACGATGAACACGGTTGGAGTGAAAAGGGCATTGCTAATTTTGAGAATGGCTGTTATGCAAAGTTAATTAATCTCAGGGCTGATAAGGAGCCGGAAATATTCCACGCAGTGTTTCATAATGCTGATTATCTTGAGCACGGTGCGATCATCGAGAATTGCATGATGTATCCAAACGGACATTTTGACGTCGATGATGAGCGGTTGACACCAAACTCGCGCGGCTCATATACTTTAACATTTCTCTCGAATATAAAACATTCATCCAAATCAGGACATCCGACAACCATCCTCTTCCTCACTGCCGATGCCAATGCTGTGATACCGCCAATTGCAAAGCTCAATCCTGAACAAGCGATGCTTTGGTTTTTGATGGGTTACACGAGCAAACTTGCTGGTACAGAGACTGGAATTGTAGAACCGGTATCGACCTTCTCACGATTTTTCGGTGCACCTTTCATGCCCAGAAATCCGGATGTCTATGCATCGATGCTGGGAGAAAAAATGATGGAACATAACACACATGTGTATCTTGTTAATACAGGATGGAGCGGTGGACCCTATGGTGTTGGCTCTCGCATGGATATCAATTTAACGAGAAAATTGGTCGATGCAGCACTCAGCGGAGTTCTTGAGAAGGTTGTGTATCGAGAGAATACACTTCTTCATTTATATGTTCCATTGGAATGCCCCGGAATACAAGAAGAGATACTTAATCCGCGAAATACATGGGCAGATAAGGATGCGTATGATGTTCGTGCCCGAAGATTAGCCCAGGAATTCAGCGCTCATTATGATAAAGCTTATGGTGACAAGAATATCGATCCCAAGGTCAGAGCTGAATGCCCGGGAAAATAGTTAAATTATAAATATAAAAAAACCACCCTACAGGATTTGCTCTTATAAGGTGGTTTCTTTTTTTTATTAATAGAGTTTTTACTTATTTCCTTCTTCAATGACCTTTTTGGGTTGTTCTACCTCGACTGGTTCAGGTACCCGTTCCCAAACCTGGCTTCTGCCTATTTGAATGATTGCTTTGATGTAACCACGCACTTGAAGTTTTGCACCTTCTTCTATTGTGCGGATCTTACAATTATAGATCTTTCCTTTTTTCGGATCGAGGATCTTTCCACCATCCCACCATCCGTCTTTATCTTCAGTCAATCCCCACATAATGGTGGAACCAAGCATTGGTTTTCCAGTAAGGTCGCCTGAACCTTTTGCGCATACAGGATTCTGATCCTCATCGGGTTTACGGAACAGTTTCACGATCTTGCCATACATTGTTCCATTTTCAATCCATATGTTAACAATTGATTTAGCTTCACCAGACTCATCATCGATGGTTTTCCACCAACCGACTGGTGAAAGGTTGTCTGCATACAGTGCCATTGTTATGAAGATGACACCCACAACAAGTAAGAGTAGTTTTTTCATTGCTCCTCCAGGAGTTTTTGTTTTGATTAGCTTTTGAACCACGTTCATACAAAAATTATTGTAAGCACTACTGCTATGACCAAAGCCGGCAGCATATTTATTACTTTTAATTTTTTGATTTCAAGAATTGAAATTCCCAAACCGATAAGAATGATACCTCCAACTGCAGTTAGTTCATTCATGATGGGAACTGTCACAGACTGTTCAAAAAGTTTTGCACAGAGGGTCAACCCACCCTGGTAGATAAGAAGCGGAATAACTGAAAGCATAACACCGATTCCAAGGGCTGCCGCAAGTGCTATCGAAGCAAACCCATCAAGAAGGGATTTGGCAAGAAGAAGATTCGGATCGCCACCAAGTCCTTCTTCGATTGCGCCAAGTATCGTCATTGAACCCATGCAGAAAAGGAGAAACGCTGTGACCAATCCTTCTGAAAATTTATCATTTTTAGAATGCCATTTTTTCTTTAATGATTCGCTTATCCTCATAAGCCATGCATCGATATCGATGAGCTGTCCAATGATCGAACCGAATATAAGACTGAATATCAGGATGAGATAGTGCTCGGTTTTCAGTGCCATGGTAAATCCCAGAAAAATAGTGAAAAGCCCGATCGACTGAAAAGCAATAGTAGTTAGTTTTTGGGGAAGCTGTTTTCTAAGAACAAGCCCAATCGTACTCCCCATAATAACTGCACCAACGTTTACCAGAGTCCCGATCATATTATTCGAACCTTCCGACAGTAAAGAATTCCTGGATCTCTTTGATGTCCGAATTCAGTGCTTCTTTGAGCGTACCAACGAACAGTGCTTTTCCCTTATCCAGAAAAACGATCCTGTCTGCAATTCTATGAATGCTCGCAAGTTCGTGTGTGACAACAGTGATCGTCATGTTGAGCTGATGTTTCATCTGCAGGAGTAGCTTATCGATCGCTGCTGACGTTATCGGATCCAGCCCGGCTGAAGGCTCGTCACAAAAGAGGAGTTGGGGATCGAGTGCTATTGCACGCGCAAGTGCTGCGCGTTTTCTCATGCCACCGGAAAGTTCAGCTGGCGATAAGTACATAGCATGAGCAAGTTCGACAAGATTAAGCTTCGTCTCGATGATCCTGTTTATCAGATCACGATCGAGGTTTGAGTGCTGTTCAAGCGGAATCGCAACATTTTCTCCGATGGAAAGTGAGTTCAGGAGTGCACCATTTTGAAAAAGAACGCCGCATTTCATGAGGATATCCTCAAAATCTTCCTCTTCCATGGTCGTTGTTTCCTGACCAAAAATTTTTATAGAACCGGATACCGGTTTCAACAAACCTATTATGTGCTTGAGAAGGGTTGTTTTACCACACCCGCTTCCACCGAGAATGATAAAAACTTCATTTTCATAAATATCGAGGGTTATACCATCGAGAATCCTTCGACCATCATATTCTGTAACAAGGTCTTTTATCTCGATTGTTTTATTCATAAAGATTAGTAGAAAAGTAATCCAAGCACGGAATCAGCAACAATTACCATAAATATTGCAGTAACAACCGATGCAGTTGTCGAGCGACCCACACCACCGGCACCACCTTTGGCACGCAGTCCAAAGAAGACACCAACGATTGTGATCAGCCATGCGAACACAAAGCTTTTTACCACACTGGTGATGATGTCTTTGAGAACCATGACATTTGCCATTCTGTCCACAAACGCGGTTGGACTGAGTTTCAGATATGTGATACCGATCAGGAAACCGCCGGCTATACCGATGATGTCAGCAAAGATCGTAAGGAGCGGAGTTGAGATTGTCATTGCATATAATTTTGGCAGAACAACATATTTGATGGGATTTAAAGCCATAGTTTTGAGAGCATCGAGTTCTTCTGAAATTTTCATTGTGGCAATTTCTGATGCAATTGCTGAACCGCTTCTGCCTGCAAGAATGATGGCAGTCATGAGGGGACCCATTTCACGAGTCATTGAAATAGCAATAAGATCGACGATAAATATATTTGCCCCAAAACTTCTTAATTGCTGTGCAGACTGGAGAGAAAGAATAAAGCCGACAAGAAAAGAGATCAATCCGACAATAGGTAGTGCATTTACTCCTATCAGGTTGCCCTGTACAACGAACTCTCCTTTACGCTGTCCTTTTTTTGAAAAAATGCCGGCTAATCCCCAATAAAACATATCTGCTGCCAGATATATGAAATATTTAATGTTGTCAAAGAGGGTATAACCCTTATCTCCAAGGTTTTCAAGATATCCTAACTTTTTGGGTTTGTTGAAATCCTTTTGCGTTAAATCCAGCGATGAAAAAGCTGTGAGCGATTTCTGTACTTTGTCAGAAGTGTTGACGATATCGGTTTTAATCGATAATTTCTTAAGGTTATCGATAACTTGGTCTATTGCTGCAACACCAGCACTATCAATTGACTCAAGATTATGAGCATCGATAGTGAGAGATGCATTTTGTCTAATAGAAGAAAGATTTGTAGAAACAAATTTAAGGAATGCTTCTGCATTTTCGATCGTCAACTCGTTTTGGAGGACAATCGTATTATCCTTATATTCAAAGGAACTCATGTTAGAATGAAATGATCGTCAAACCAAGTGAGAGATTGTGATCGACCAATGTCCAATCCTTCGCTTCTTCCTGCTTGATGGTAATAGTGTAGTCCAGAGACACATAGCTTGAGATCCTGAAACTAAATGTATTATCAAGTCGTATGATCTGTTTTCTGTCCTTTTCAAAAGGATAAAGGGTATAGAATTCAAAAACATAGTTGATGTTATTAGTAATGCGGAAATCACCATCAACCGTTCCTTCGAAACCTCTCAAACTTACGGATTCGAGTTCATTAAACACATTTGCTTGTGTGCCATTCTGCTCATATACATTGGAGTTGATCGTTTGAGAAAGACCGAGTCCCGTTTTGATATAAAGGTTGCTGGTATTTGTATTGAAAACAGTTAGATTGAGACCAATACCTTCTTCAAGATTGAGAGGATAGAGCATTGGAGAAATTTGAACATTATCTTCATCCGTTATAGTATCAACCGTATCTCCTTCTGTATTGACTTTATATATAAAAGGTTGGCTTGCTGTAAAGTAGAACTTCGTCGGGAAAACGCTCGATTCAACACGAAGACGTGCATAGACACCGAGAGATCGAATAAAATAGAAAATAAAGGTAGGTTGGAGTTCCAGAGAATTTGAGTAAATTCGAAAGTCTTTATCCTGTTCTTTCGTGAAACCAATATTCAAATTATGTCTTGAATTGAAATAATAGGGGAATTCATCATATTTGATTTCATTATCCAGTTTAGCGCTCAAGGTAATATTGGTTGTAGATTCATCTTTGTTTGCAGAATTATCGCTGCTCAGCAAGAAATTACCTTTGATGGATGTATAGTAATTCCATGCATGTTTAAGGTCCGATTCCTTCATTTCCGGCAGGATACCAGCCCCAATAAAGTTATCGGTCGAGGAATTAAGAACGATAGTGAGTTCTTCAAGTACACCTTCCATAACGCGTATGGTTGTAAAGTTTGTATATGTTTTTGGTGACTCACCATATTTGATGACCTTATAAACACCAGGTTTCAGGAGCCATGTTTCCTGCTTTTCTCCCGGCTCATCTTCTTCAGCACTATATTTCGTTCCTATGCTGTTAATATAGTCATTGATAGCATATATTTCATATGGTTCACGAAGGAAGTCACGATTTTCATCGATAATCTTAACGATGAGTCCGCCCCAGATAGGTTCAATGATCTTTGTCTGTCCTGCTTTAAGTGTTATGTTTACTTCGACATTTTGATCTTCATGGATTGCTGATCCAACAACAAGGGTGTATGTTCCAGGGTCCATGAAAATGCTCTGCCCAACAGGACATCTATCCCGAACAATTTTCCCGTTTTGAAAGATCAAATATTCTGGTTCAAGTTGAGGATCGGACATTGCAGGGACGAAAATTCTCCCCATGCCAAGCTGGTCATCGATTCCTTCCTCTTCGAGTTGTCTTAAAGGTTCCGGTGTATACCAGGTTTTGTATTTTTCTTCAAGACATAAATTCGAACTCGGTTGCGTTTGCCCATAAGCACATGTAATCAATGCTCCAATCAATATAAAGGTTATAAAAATTATTTTTTTCATCTATCCTCCGCAATATATACTACTTGCCCGGCACAGTGACGGGTTGATTTGCTTGCAATTGTTCAAAATATTCCTGTACTTTTCTCAGGAAAATAGTAATCTCGTTTTTTAAAGTATCGCTGAGCGTCTTTGCAAAGAAACTCATACTCTCTGTATATAGAGGTGCATAACGTTTCACCTCGTAAGAAACAACAGTATTATTTGTTTTCTCTCGTAACATCTGAATCGTCATACGTATATCAGCTCGTTGGAATTCATTCAGCGGGAGATCGCTGACATACTTTTCGATATTATGTATCGTGCCCGTAATGATATAGTCGGGACGCTGATCAAGGAATGTTTTCTTACATTCTGTCACAAGATTCAATGCTCTTATATGGTTTATGATGAGTGCGGACATTGCATCTTGAGGACGGCGTGCCCACAAACTCCAACGATCGTAATAAACCTCATGAGCGGATTGTCGAATAACGATTCGGGAATTATCATATGTTTTATCGATCTTGAAATCTTTGACCTGAATAGTATAGGGGAATGGCTCTTCAAGAATATCAGACTTCGTAATCGGTGGAACATAATCAAGCAGATAAAAGTGCGCCCATTGCATTCTGGAGCATCCTACAACGATAAGAAAAAGAATGAGAAAAACACATGTGATATATTTGTTCTTCATTATGGACCTCCTTGATATGAGTCCTTTGATGATTTGAAGAGCAGTGATGGATTCTCAGAAATCATGCGAGAAAATTCATTAATATTCTGCATGGTTTCTTTGAGGAGTCTAATCGTTTCAACCACATCATCCCGACTCTCAAGAACTGTATAATTGATATTATTGAACGCTTCAGTCAGATCATACACGGATGTATTAATATTACTGATGGTTGCATTAAATTGGTCGAGATCAAGTTGTTGGGTTACATCATTGATGGTGGAGAGTAGATCGGCAAGTTCTGATGAGATCCGGGCTATGTTTTGAATGCTCTCATTAAGACCTGCCCTGTTCTCATCAAGTATGAGGTTAAGGTTTTTTAATGAATTATTCGTGTTTGCAACAGCTTCCTGAATATTTTCCTGGGTTTCCTCATTAAAAATATTGGCAATGTTACGCAGAATTTCATCAACTTTTTCAGCAATATCCTGGGCTTTATCTGTTATAATATCGAGGGTTGATTCACCCGGCTGGATATAGGATCCGGGTTTTAGATTCACTTCTCTGGGATCGCCACCTACCAATTCGATCTGCTTCAAACCGGTTATACCGACCGCAGCCATAACTGCTTTAACATCCTTCTTGATCGGGGTTCCTGCTTTTACGCTTATTTCAACGATCACTGTTGTTACATCCTCTTTATCAATAGAGAGATCTTCGATCCTGCCAACACGGATACCATGATATTGAACGGCACTTCCAACGTTCAATCCACTGACTGATTGTCCCTTATAAGCAATAAAGTAGAAGTCCTTTTTATCAAAAAGTTTTGATCCAACAATAATTCCGACAAGGATTACCAAAAAGACAATGCCAACTAACGCAAAAATGCCTAACCTGATTTTCTGAGATTTTGAAACCATATATTCTCCACAAATGTTGAGAGATTCAAATGATATTTATGTCAATTTTTTTAGGATATTCCTGATGTGTAACGATCACCAGACAAACACAACGCCGCTGTTTGGGAAGAACCATTCCTCTGATGAACTCTTCATGATGATCTTTTTACCCTTTATCCTTTCCTGGGGGTATTTCTCTTTACCGGAAAAGATCGGTACGATCTCAACTTTTTTGATATTTGTTCTGGAATAATCAAAGGTCATGGTGATCCCTTTTGTGAGTTCTGCAATGTAGATGGTAAGTTGATGCTTGTCTTTTGGGTAATAGGTGCTTGTGTCGATCGTGAACTGCACTTCCTTGCCGAGAAGTTCGCGAAGTCTGGGATGGGAACATTCGATCTCAAGGTTGGATGATTCGCTCTGTGATGTTCCGTTTTGAATAATAGTATGATGAAGTATGAGGTCGTCAATCATGATCTTATCGATTGTAAATGAGTTCACCAGGTCGATCTTGCTATCAAGGAGCCAGCGATACTCCACATCCGGTGCAAGAATGAACTGTTCGAGGGCTTTTGGTGATGTAGCACAAACGATCTTAAAGGAATCGTGAGTGAGCCTTTTTTTGTAATGTAGCTTTGTTTTGGTTTGATAGAAGAATTGTGATACGATCGGATCGAGTTCTGTTTCCGAAAGCTGTACTTCGTGAATAAAGTCCCTTTTCCAGCTCATTTCTCGGTCTGCCCTATAGAAGAGATTTTTCAGGACTTCGCTATATACGATACTCCCGATTTCGCTGCTGTTCAAGCGTTGATTAAGTGAAGTTTCTATTACTTTTTCGAGTGTTGTATCAGTAAAATCTTTCGCTATGAATGTTCTGCGGGATATGGGCTCTATAGTTGCATCTTTGTTTTCACGGATATAGATCCTCTGAGCACGACGTCCAAGATTACATGCCATTTCATAGGATAATCCATCATAGAAAGAACTCAGTTCTTCGATGGTTATGGCGCTGGTTTTTTCATGACCGATCAGCGTGACTTCATCACCGATCTTTGCATTTTTAACATTCGAGATATCAACAACGATCATATCCATTGTAACACGCCCAAGAATAGTGCACATTGTATCATGCACAATCACTTTTCCGCAGTTTGAAAGGAGATAATTATAACCGTCACCGTATCCGATTGGCAGGATAGCTGCACGAATTGGATATTTTGTTCTATAAGTCTGATTGTAACTTATTCCCATATCTTCAGGGAACTCTTTGATCAATCCAATCTTTGACTTGAAGGTCATCACGGGTTTGAGGTCGATTTTATCGTGCAGGTTTTCTGCTGTATAAATTCCATAAGAAAGAAGTCCGGCACGGATCATTGTAAGATGAGATTGCGGGAAGTTTACGATAGCAGCACTGTTTGAGATGTGTTTTAACGGCGGATCAATCCCGATTTCTTTAAATACTTTAATGATTTCTTGGAACCGTTCATTTTGCTTTTCTGCAAAGGATATCTCTGATGATTCGCTCATGGAAAAATGCGAAGAGATTCCTTCGATCTGCAGATTTCTGAATGACTTAATTTGCTCAGCGATGTCTTGTACATCAGTCCACATGAATCCTGCGCGTCCCATTCCCGTATCAAAAAGGACATGTATTGGTATATGTTTGTTATGCTTTTTTGCATAAGCATTCAAAGCTTTGGCAAATGGCATATCAGAGATGGATGGCGTCAGATCATATGAGACGAGTGTATCGATTTCGCTCTCAAAAGAAGGACTTAGAACAAGAATGCGTTGTTTGATGCCCTCCAATCTGAGTAAAACTCCTTCGTCACTGTTTGCCACTCCCAGCCAATTGATACCGAGTTTTGCTGTTTCTCGAGCTATTTCAACAGACCCATGGCCATAAGCATCTGCCTTGACGATTTGCATGTATTCAGTTTCTTCAGGTAAAATATTCTTCAGTTTTTCAACATTATACCTGAAGTTATCGAGATCGATAATGGTCCAGCTTCGAAAGAGTTCTTTATCTTTTTTCATTAAAGATAGAAAAATCCCTTCATTCAGAGGAAGAATGTCGGGATCGTTATAGTATTGATAATGAGTTAGTTAACTTTTGCCAACCAGTATTCGTTGATAGAAGGAAACTTAGCTGCAAGCTCCTTACCAAGCTCATTTGCTTCTGTTGCAGTATAGAGTCCCTTAAGACGCAGACGATAATAGAGCTTTCCGTTTTTCTTGGTAGTTGTTATCTTAGTCTCATATCCGTATTGGGCAAGTTTGTTCTTCTCAGTAATGATGTTTGCATAGCTCGGACTGGCTGCAACCTGAAGTTCATAGGCTTTTGCTTTTTCAGGAGGCACCTTCTTTGGAACTGTCTGCTGAGTTTGCTGGGTGGTCTGCTGTGTCTGTTCTTCGGGCTGCGTGGTTTCCTGCTTTTCTACAGGTGGTTTTGCTTGGTCAGTTTTCTTCTTGCCGCATCCCTGCATAATTGCAAGTGACACAATAAGAACTACTACCAAAATGATAATCGCAAGAACTTTTCTTTTCATGTAAGCCCCCATATTATTTTACATAAAATCAACATTTTTGAAAAAATCTCGTCAAGTTATACCTTGATTTGTTGAATTCGAAGTAAGTTATCTTGACATGAAAATCCCGTCAAGTTTCTGTTTCTCATATGAAAAATGTTTGGCATATTATTATCATAATTATGATAGTACTCATCATGATCTCGTGCGGCAAAGATAAACCGCCGACGGGAGGTCCTAAGGATACGACTCCACCAGAAATAATCGATGTTGAACCTGGAAATGGCACTAAAAATTTCAGTGATGACAAAGTGATTTTCACTTTTACTGAAACCATCGATGAACGTTCCTTTGAAGATGCATTAACGATCTATCCGCCTATTATCAAAAAGAAAATATCATCAGGCAAACAATCTGTTACTGTACAATTCAAAGAGGATTTAAAGCAAGGCCAAACATACCTGATGACTATAGATACGCGTTGTACAGACCTTCGGGATAATGCTCTCGAAAAAGCGCACTCTTTTGTATTCTCCACATCTGACAGCCTCATTTCAAATAGACTCGATGTGAATCTGCAACTCGAGGATCGTGCACCTAGACGTAAAGGGATTTATTACGTTGAACTCTATAATACTGAGGATACGTTGCTTATAACATCACAAAACTCAGAAGAAATTAAACCGTTCTTCTTTGAGAATTTGCCTTCAAACAATATATCTATCCGAGCATTTCTTGATGAAAATAGGAATTTGGGAATTGATAGATCAAAAGAGTTATTTCAAGAAAAGATAGTAATCCTGAATGAAGATCAAACCAAGGTTACACTGACTCTTACTCTACAGGATACGATCAGCCCGGCAGTAAAAAGTATCACTCCTCAAAACGCTCAATCATTAACTATTAATGTGAGTGAAGACATAAAAGATTTTTCATCATTAACTATTGATGAGAAAGAATCAGGCAGAAGTATACAGATTTATGAATATGTGATAAACGGATCAAAAATTGAGTGCATCACAGCAGTGACAGATACGAATTCATATCTCTTGACGATACAGGATCTTACTGATTACAAGAATAATACTACACTGATCGACTCTATGAGTTTCATCAATACACAACCACCAGATACCACCTGGCTTGAGCTCGATTCCCTGTCTCACGAAGATGGACAAACCGTCACAACACTTACACCGGAATTTATTATTAAATTCAATAAAATAATTCCCCAAGATGCGCTCTCAGTTATGCTTGTGAACTCAGAAAATAATAAATCTGTCGAACTCGATATTACTAAAGAAAGAGGTTATTCATTTATTGTTAAACCCAAAGACATGTTGAATAATTACGTGCCGTATTCGCTTATTATAAATGAGGACACGTCTGATTACGAAGGGAACACTTTAGAAGAAGGGGTGAAAATATCTATTCTTCCACTCCTCTATAACTGATCTATTTCCAGGTTTTAAGCTCAACCTTGTCGTCAATTATTTCAAGATAACTGTAATGGCGAATCCAATCACCAAGATTTATGTATGTTCCGTTATTGACAGCAAGCATTTGCGGGCTGTGAATATGCCCCATAATTGTGTAATTATACCCTGCACTAAATAATTTTTCAGAATATTCTATCAACCCCTTTTCCTGCCTTACAAGCGTTTTCGGTGATTTATTATGCTTCCTGCTGGAGCGTGACATGAGTCTACCCGTTTTCAAACCAAGATCAGGATGAAGCCAACCGAATATTGTATGAACAACCGGACTCCGCAGAAAATTTTTAAGCACATGGTATTGAAGATCATTTGAAGTATACTCGTCCCCGTGTGAAACGTAAAATTTGTTTCTGCCGCAGATAAATGTGTAGTCATTCTCATATACTTCACCTTTCAAATCTTTTTGGAAGAAATCCTTGAAAACAAAATCGTGATTTCCAGCCACATAGATGATTTTCGTTCCTTTTTCAACAATAATTTTAAGTTTGTGAAGTGTATCGAAGAATGCTTTCGGGATGACCATCGCGTATTCAAACCATACATCAAAAAGATCGCCAGCAATGATGAGTTTGTTGGGAGGATCTTGTGCCAGGGAATCGAGAAATGAGTAGAAGATATCGAGTTTTTCCTGCTCTTCTTTATCAACAAAAAAGCGCTGATGAAGATCGGATATGCAGATGATTTTCATGATTTTCCTTTAATTAGTGAGAACATAATATACAATATTGATTCCCATTTTGAATGCCTGCTCGCGAATATGTGCAGGATCATTATGAACCTCGGGAGATGCCCAGCCGTCGCTGATATTCGTTTCGTAGGTATATAAAACCATCAAACGTCCAAAATCGTCGAACAGTCCAAATGCCTGGGGTCGCATGCCATCATGCTCATGTATCTTTGGAATGCCGTTTTGGAAGGTATAAAAGCAGTCAAAAAGCGGGAAGGTTGCAGGTAATTCTTGAAGCGTTTTATCAGGAAAAACCAGCGCAAGTTCTCGGCGAATATATTTGTCCAACCCATAATCGTCATCGATGTAGAGGAATCCACCTTTTTCGAGATAATTTCTCAGATTTTCATTTTCTTCATCTGAGAAACTGATATTGCCGTGACCTGTTACATAGAGGAGGGGATAATCAAGAAGAGAATTGTTTTTCAGAGATACGATCGCCTGTTCTTCAGATGCTTTGATCGTTGTGCGTTCATTGATTTCTTCACAGAGATTCGGGATAACAGATGTGTCATTATACCAATCTCCACCGCCGTCATATTGGAGACGTGCGATCGTGAGTTCCATTTCTCCTAAAAGGATGATAGGAATTGAAAACAGAATTATGAGAAAGAAATAGAATTTTTTCATCAGGTTTGCATGAAATCGGGATGTCTTTTCGATGTCAATATTCTTGACGTTTGGAGGAGTATCTATACATTATGGCTCACGTGGGTGATTAACTCAGAGGCTAGAGTGCTTCCCTTACAAGGAAGAAGTCGTAGGTTCGAATCCTTCATCGCCCACCATTTTTTTATCATAATTCTGAGTGGCTAGTTACTTAACTATTGAATTTCCAACAACCAACAGGGAATGTTCAATGTCCATTTATATCTGACTCTCGTAGAACTATATCAACACTCGGATGAAAGCATTGAGGGCAACTCATTGGTCTCTCTCAACTTTTTGCGTCTCTGCTTATTCAGGTGTACAATATTTGTCATTTTTTATATTTGAGAAGGAATATTATCTGCTACTTTTTTTTCCTTCATACTTGGTAATTCCGTGTTGGGTATTGGATATAAATTCTTTCTTTACAAACTTATTTTAAGCTCCAATTTAATATTAAGGATTTAATCCAACGTAATTTCCCGCGGATTCGTATCGATTTCCTGAGTTTCCTGGAGATTTTTCTTTGTTTGCTGAACGCCCAGTTCTTCGAGCTTGCGCGCACCGGGAACAATCCTGCTTGTAAAAGAACCAACCGCTTTGTTATAATGTTTCACTGATGAATCGAGACTCGAACCGATTTTATCAAGGTGCTCCTGGAATGTGCAGATGCGTTCATACAATTCGGTTCCCGCTTCAGCGATCTGTTTGGCATTCTCTGTAAGATTTTGCTGCTGCCAGCTCATAGCAACGGTTCTGAGCAATGCGATGAAGGTTGTGGGAGTTGCAATGATAACCTTGTTCTGAATGCCGTCCTCGATGAGTTTGTTGTCCAGCTCCAGAGCTGCTGAAAAAAATGATTCACCGGGTAAAAAGAGGACAACAAAATCCGGTGCATTCTCAAACTGCTTCCAATAATTTTTCTTTGCAAGGTCATTCATGTGATGGCGAACTGCTTTTGCATACGATAATTTTGCTGATTCTCTTTTTTCTTCTGTTTCTGCTTCATATGCTTCTATGAAAAACTTGGTCGGTGCTTTTGAGTCCACAACAATACTTCGTTGTCCGGGCAGGTATACGATCAGATCTGGACGGAGTTGACCATCTTCTGTTTTGACACTGACTTGCTCGGTGAAATCGCAATGTTCGGACATGCCGACCAACTCAACTGCACGACGCAATTGGAGTTCACCCCATCTTCCGCGAACTTCCGGACGCTTGAGTGCATTCTTGAGATGAGCAGTTTCTTTCTGGAGATTTTCACTTGATTGTGCCAGTTGGGTGATCTGTTCCTTCAAGCTGCCGAGGTCTTCTTTTCTTAGATTTTCAATTGTTTTAATCTCCCGATTATATCGTTCGAGAGAGTCTTTCAAGGGTTCGAGGGTTTGTTCGATTGCCTGCTTACCAAACTCGCTTTTTGTCTTTTCAAGCATTGTTTCGAGATTTTGTTTAGCAAGTTTCAGAAAGGTTTCATTATTGCTTTTCAGCGCTTCCGATGAGAGAGCATTAAAGGTGTCTCGCAGATTTTCAGTTGCCTGTTTGAGAAGCTCTTTCTGTTCTTCGATATTTTTTTCTGTTTCCCGAACTTTTGTTTCAAGACGTGCACTTTCTTCTTTTTGTTTCTCGAGCTGTTCCCGCAGGGCGGAGATGGTTTCCCCACTTTTTGCTTTTTCCTGTTTTATCTCTTCGATATATTGCAAATTCTGCTCGAGTTTTGTTTCAGCAACGATTTTCGCATTCTGCAGATTGTCACTCTGATGCATTGTTTTCTCAAGGGAAGATATTTTCTTATGCGTGAGCATGTATGTAACAACAATGCCGATAACCAAGCCGGCTATGACAGAAATTAAAATATTTATCATTTCAACATCCCGAAAATTATTTCAAATGAATTTTTGAATGAATGAGGATTTATGTCAAAATTTCCATAAAAATTGACGTCCTCAAACAATTCTTAAAATTAATTTGTATAACTTCGGAGGTTTATATGTCAAAAAATAAAGAATCTAAACAAGATACAGTTGATGTATTCGATCCACAGGATTACATGTATTTTTATGGTAATGTTCTCACTGATGAGAGGACGGATAAAGAGATACAATTTCTTGTTGAAGAGCTTGGTATGAATAAGCCCATGTCCATTCTTGACGTGGCTTGCGGTTTTGGACGTCATTCTCTTAAGTTGGCGAAATTAGGGCATCATGTTACGGGTATCGACCGCATGGACGGCTTTATCGATGCTGCCAAAAAGAGAGCTGAATATGAGGGTTTGAAGATTAATTTTATAAAGAAAGATATGCGTGAAGTTGAATTTAATGAAGAGTTTGACCGGGCATTTTTACTTTTCAATGCTTTTGGCTATTTTTCCGATGATGAAAATCTTGAAGTTCTAAAGAATATTTCAAAAGCTCTCGTTCCGGGTGGTTTGTTCTGTTTTGATACCTTTAATCGGGATGCTTTCCTCAAAGACTTCTTACCTTATTATGTCTATGAAGTCAGGCAGGATCTCATGATAGACCGCAATACCTTTGACCCCAAAACAGGCCGCTTGTTCGACGACCGGGTCATCATCCGTGATGGGATAAGAAAAGATGTGCCCTTCTCAATGAGGTTATATGATTATAATGAGATAGAAAAATTAATCGAGCAGGGCGGGATGAAGGTTGATGCGATCTATGGAGATTGGCAAAAGTCACCCTTTACTATGGAATCCAAGGGCATGAAAATTATCGCTAAGAAAGAATAAACATTCATTATAAAATAAAAAAACCTCGGACCGAAAGATCCGAGGTTTTATATCAATTATGAGATTATTTATTTCACAAGTATCATCTTTTTTACTTCATCAAGATTCTGGTTCACAAGTTTGTAGAAATAGATACCTGTTGCCATATCAGAAGTGTCTATATACGCTTTACCACTGGTTCCGTTTACTGTTTTAACATACTCTCCGTGGATATTGTATATCTTGATCTCAGCATTTTGGTTGAGGATGCTGCCTTTAAGGTGATACTGAATAACTGCCGATCCTTTTGCAGGATTCGGGAAGCTGCCAAGAATTTCAGTTCTTTCGAAGAAGGTATTATCGTCAACACCAATTTCAGGAACACCAGTACCGAAGACTTCAAGAATGTCAAATGAGAATGGATTGATCTGTATCATTACTTCACCGTCATAGTTTTGAGCATTCTGCGGAAGGAAGGTCAGGTCATATGTCTGGCTGCCGCCCATACCAATCGAGTAATCGAGTTGGTTTCTTCGGGGAGTGGTACCTGTTTCTGCAACCGAATAGCATGTAGGAGTGCTGATGTAACCGGTCAGTGTCCCGCTGCCAAGATTATAGATCGTAAATTGTCTTGTAGAATCATGACCGACTTCAACTTGACCGAAATCAAGAGAGCCAGGTGAGAGATAGAATACAGGGAATGGTGAAAGAACTGGCGGGAAGGTAATATAATCGATCCATGCGCAATCCTGACCACCTGTCTGAGTATAGTCTTTGTCATACACCCACTTAAAGGTATGTGTTCCAGCTGAGACTGGATAAGATACTTCTCCCCAGCTTGCTTCGCCAGCCCACTCGCCTTGTAGTGCACCGTCAATATAGAATTCAAGGTAGTCGTAATTGTTTTCTGAAGAGACTCTTCTAAAGAATGAGATGTCACCGGCATTTGTGTCGATTGTCAATGAAAGTTCAGTTTCTGAATTATTGCCGATAGCACCGGAACGTGCACAGTAGTTACCTTCATATGCATTGGTCTCATCAATAGTCCAGTCTGCATCTCCACCCATAACCCAGTTATAAGCACTGAAGTCACCGGTTTCGAAATCCTCAATAGAAAGTCCGATATATTCATAGAACATTTCGGTAGCACTGTAGTTTCCACCCGTAACATTGAATTCAAGAGGTATGCTTGCACCGGTAGGAGCGTCGTTATCAACCGTAAGTTCAAACAATGCTGTTTTGGGTTGATTAACATTGAAGGTTCCGAAATCATAGGTGCCAGTAGTAATATCAACATACCCATTATTGCTGACAAGTGTACCAGTTGCGTCAGGCGACATTGCATGTCCGTCATTGGTTGCTTCGACAGTTATGGTAACGGTTTCACCAGGATCAAGACGACCATTGTTGTTGCCGCCTGAATCGTTGATTGAGAGTGAACCTACGACAAAGTGCGGGGCATTGATGACAATACCAAATGATGTATCCCAGGTTTCTTTGACGCCGGGATCTCCTTCAACGCTTACGTCGAGAAGGACATAATGCTGGTCTTCAACACTATTTGAAACAGTAAATTCATATGCATCAGTCATTGTTGATGATTGATCGGCACCGATCGTTCCGAAGTTCTCTGAGTTATCGGTGAAGTTGATGCAATCATCAGCGGTAGAAAGGGTAGCAATGACATTATCTGCAGCTTGCACACCAACATTCTTTAATGTCAGTCCAAGTAATATATCTTCGCCGTAATCAATAACGCCATTATCATTTGCTCCTGCATCATTGATAGAGTGGCTTTCATAAATTATATATGGTCCGGAAGGTGGAATGACATTAACGATCTGTTCATAACGATAGTAATTTTGCTTTACAACAGTTACAAGAACATTTACTCCAGGGAGTTGAGATTCGATAGAAATGGGAGTCGGGGATAATCCCATGCCGATTCCTGTTCCAATTATTTCATCATCAACTGATAGAGCAATTTCAGCACCGAGATTAGCTGAAACATTAAATGTCGTCATACCACTCAGCATAGCTGCGTCGTGTGTAACCGCAAGATTCTGAGGTATTTCAGAATAGACAGTCAGGAAGGCGTCTCCATGATGATGGAAAAGGTAATAGGTAATTTGTTTATTGCTTGTATTATATGGCCAGCTAGAACCTTCGAGGAAAATCTTACCTGCGGAATTACCCATGCAGGGGTAGATCCAGTCAGAGTTAGTGGGACTTGCGCCATAATCCGGCATGAATTGCGGCCACATAAGGTCATACATACCCCAGACATATGTGTCATTCACAAAGGAGTAGGATGTTTCTGACGCAGCAATGATACCAAGTGCACGATGTTCATAACGATGCATTGCTTCAGCAAAACATTCTGAGGAATTATTAAACTTTCCTGTGAGACAGTTGATTGAGAATACATATACAAGATCATCGTTATACAATCCGCCTAAATCGCTATTTCCATAGTCAGGTTCACCCCATCCGCTTGTACCACCATGGTCACGATGTTGAAGCATGAATGCTCCACTATTGATGGCATTGTTAACCATTGTGGCGTTCCCGCCGGTCCATCCGCCAAGGGTTGAGGGATCTGTAGGGATATAACCTAATCCGGCAGGACCAAAATAAGCAAGAACGGTGGCAGTGTTCGTCGCTGTTGACCATACACCACCATTTGGATTACCGCTATAAATGGCATTTATTCTGACCTGGTTTTTTCCAAGTATATTTGACCAGAAACCGCCTACAGTTTCTGAGCAGATTTGGAACCAGCGTTCAGTCTGCCAGCCAAGGGCGGTGACTGGATGATCATAAAAATCAGGATTTGTAGGGGGATCGGTTTCATTATCTAAGAACTTTGAGATCGTAACTTCAAGTTCGCTGTAGTTACGAGCAGTAATACGAGCAAAGTGGATATCAGGAAGATCATCACCATCAACATCAGCATAAACGTTATCTGAAACGCAGCTGCCGAAGGAAGGAGAGATGATACTCGTACCTGTAGGACCTTCTGTGCCGTAATCTGCCAATAAGAGAACTGCTGATGGAGCAGGATCCCATGTGTTGTATGCAGTATTGAAGTAATTTTCCAATGCAGATGTTGAGTTGCTGCCGATGTCTGAAAGGGTAACTACTTTTGTAACGATACCCTGTTTTTGGCGGAAGCTTTTAACTGTATCTGCCCATGTGATGAAGTCAGGATGATCTGGTATAATAATAAGATATTCACATCCGTTATCTTTCGATGAAGTATTTGAATAATCTTTTTCAGGAATTACGTCATAGTTGAGGATTGATTGGGCATAAATCGGATCCCACCATCTGCTGCGAAGTCTGTCTTCACCGTACTGTCCATTACCGCCGTTAAATTTGAGGTCGATCTGCAAGTCGCGATACACGACCATCTCTTTTGTAATAGGATTGTACTGGAATGGCGTGATTCCAACGATAACAACATCAACGCCGCGAATCTGTCTGACGTCAGAGATTACAACTGGTTGTGCAGGATAAAACTCATCTTTTGAGTATATCTGCAAGTCTTTGTGATAATCGAGTGGACCGTCTTCAGTATCGAGTGGAATACGGGGTGCTGGTGCGATATCCATGCTGGGAACAACTTCTGTTCGATAATCAACTATTTCAAACGTAACAGAAGCTCCTTCCGGAATAGCGATGTATCTGCTCATGCCTGGAAGGTCTGGTGCACCTTCATTATTTGGAAGGAAAACACCGGGAATGTGAATGGTTTGAAGCGTTTCACCGTCAACTTCCGTATCAGTGGTAAAATATTCCTGAATGGAAAAGTTCAGTGAAAGATCGGAGGAATTTTGCCGAAGAATGCTAAATCCGTGATCTCCCCAACTGTCATTATACTGTTTTGCATATGCAATCGAGGAAAAAAGCACGAGGCAAAAAACCATTAAAAGTGCTATCTTTTTCATCAATATCCTCCATTGATTTTGATTAGACTTTTTGCTTTTTTTATTTTATTCAAAAAATTTTGATTAAAAAAAAATGCATACAAAACTATGTCA